>CAJBPC010000698.1 GCA_903957405.1 uncultured bacterium
ATGAAATCAATGAGACAAAGGATAAGCTGGAACGGGAGGGCATAGCCTGCTTCGAACAGGATGGCAGCGGGATTACGGAGCACATCGAGTGCGTGATCGTTTCGACCGCCATAGAAGACAGCGTACCGGAGATGCAAAAAGCCCTTCGGCTGGGCCTCTCCGTCATGAAGCGAAGCGACTTACTGGCACGCATAACCGAGAAATACAGGACCATCGCCGTCGGTGGCACATCTGGCAAGAGTACTACTACGGCCATGGTCTACGAGATCCTAAGGCATGCGGGTTTGTCGCCCGGGATCATAAGCGGTGCCGGCCTCTCGAGCATCATGCGTCAGGGCCGCATCGGGAATGCCGCCGTCGGAAAGGGGGAGTGGCTGGTCATCGAGGCTGACGAGAGCGACGGGTCGATCGTGCAGTATCATCCCGAGATAGGGGTGTTGCTGAACATCGACAAGGACCACAAGGAGGTCGATGCGCTCATGCAGGTGTTTGGCACTTTCAGGGATCATTCGAAGCGATTCATCGTAAACCGTTCACACCCCCTGGCAGCGACCCTTTCCACCGCAGCGGGCATCGATTTCGGGCTGGAACCCGCACCGGGCGTTGCTTATGTTGCGACCGATTTCCGGCAGGAAGGGTTGCAGGTTTCTTTCAGGATCGACGGGGTGCCATTCCGCTTGCGGACGATCGGATTGCATAATGCGGAAAACGCATTGGCGGCAGTGGCCGTCGCACATCAGGCGGGGGTCTCGCTGGCCACAGCGGCTGAAGCACTGGAGGCATATGAAGGCATCCATCGCAGGCACCAGGTATTGGGTCGGAAGCGAGGCGCATGGGTGATTGACGATTTCGCACACAACCCTGTCAAATGTGCCAGGTCGATACAGGCCTGCCAGCCCATTGCACCCAAAGTCATCGCCTGGCTGCAGCCTCACGGCTACGCACCCACGAAGTTTTTGCGGCAGGATTTCGTGCATGAGATCGCGGCAGTGCTGCGACCGCAGGATGAGATATGGATGAGCGAGATCTTCTATGCGGGCGGTACGGCGGTGAAGGACATTTCCGCGGCGGACCTGATCGGCGACCTACAGGCCATGGGTGCGCATGCCTTTTTCACAGAAGACCGCAACAACTTGCCAGAAGCGCTGCGCGCACACCTGACCGATGACTGCGTCGTCCTGCTCATGGGCGCGAGAGATCCTTCCCTCGAATCATTCGCCAGACAGGTATTTGAAGCATTATAGTGCCTGCAGATTGGGCCCCATGCGTTGCGGTTCATCATACCCGTCATCCGCGCTACAACGAACATGACCACCATCCTGACCCATATCCGACAGCTTCTCAATGTCCGGCAGGACGCTTCGCCGCTGCATGGTCGGGCGATGTGCGAACTCCCTGCGATCGAAGATGCGTATCTTGTCATAGAGGACGGGATCATCGCAGCATACGGGATGATGAAGCATTTCCCTGCTCACTACCGCCACCATGACGATACCCTTGACGTCGCAGGCGGGCTTGTCCTCCCCGCCTGGTGCGACTCCCATACGCATCTGGTTTTCGGCGGCAGCCGGGAGTCTGAATTCGTCGACAGGATCCGTGGCCTCAGTTATGCCGACATCGCCCGGAAGGGGGGTGGGATCCTCCACTCCGCCCGCCTGCTCAACGAGACATCCGAGGACGAGCTCTTCCGGTTGGCATGGCAAAGGTTGCAGGAGATGGCCTCCCTTGGAACGGGGGCCGCAGAGATAAAAAGCGGGTATGGGTTGACGTTGGATGGTGAATTGAAGATGCTCCGTGTCATAAAGCGGTTGAAGGAGAAGTCCCCGGTCTCCGTCCGCTCCACCTTCCTTGGGGCTCATGCCTATCCGGCCGAATACATGGATGATCACCGTGGATACATCGACTTGATCAAAGACCGCATGCTTCCCGCCATTGCGGCTGAAAACCTGGCGGATCATATCGACGTCTTTTGTGAACAGGGTTTCTTTTCCGTGGCGGAGACAGAGGAGATCTGTCGGGCTGGCATGGCATATGGATTGATCCCTAAGATCCACGCGAACCAGCTCAGTCTATCCGGCGGTACGCAGCTTGGCGTGTCGCTCGGGGCGCTGAGCGTAGACCATCTCGAGACGATGGATGATGATGCCATCAGCGCCCTTGCGGGATCCTCCACAATCGGCACCCTGCTCCCGACGGCAGCATTTTTCCTCCGGATGCCCTTCCAACCCGCACGCCGGATCATCGATGCCGGTTCAGCGATAGCACTCGCTTCCGATTACAACCCCGGATCCTCGCCATCCGGCAACATGAACCTCGTCGTATCAATGGCCTGCATCGGGATGTGCATGCTCCCCGAAGA
>CAJBPC010000699.1 GCA_903957405.1 uncultured bacterium
GGACAACGCCGCGATGGTGGCGGACTTTGCGCCCTCCCCCACCCATTACCTCGGGACGGTCGCAACGGACGGCACACACGAACTGTACGACGGAAAGCTCAGATGGATCGGCCATGAAGGGCAGATCCTATCGGATCAGGTGGACCCGTCGAACTATCTCGAATACATCTCCGAGCGATCGGTCGACTGGTCATACCTCACCTATCCATACTACAAACCCCTCGGCATCGACGAAGGGATCTATCGCGTCGGGCCGCTCGCCAGGCTGAACGTGGCCTCCCGTATGAAGACCGAGGCTGCGCAAAATGAATTCGAGATCTTCAAAGCGATCGGCAATGGGAAACCCGTGCACGGGACCTTCCTGTTCCACTATGCCCGGCTCATAGAAACACTCGGCTCCGTGGAGGAGGCTGCGCTCTTGCTCGATGATCCACGCATCACATCATCCCATATCCGAACACAAGGAGTATGGAACCGGCACGAAGGGATAGGCAGTTGCGAGGCACCCCGAGGAACCCTGTTCCATCACTATACCACCGATGACGACGGCAAGCTGAAAAAAATCAACCTGCTCATCGCAACCGGACAGAACAACCCATCCATGAACCGGTCGATCACCGAAGTGGCAAGGCTTTACGTAGACGGGAATGATATCAGGGAGGGTATGCTCAACCGTGTGGAATCCGCCATACGCTGCTACGATCCGTGCCTATCCTGTTCGACGCATGCCATGGGGCAGATGCCGATGATCGTGGAAGTGAGGGATCGCAACGGCGATATCATAAGGCGCATCGAAAGGAATTGACGGACCCATGGTATCTGGATCCTGCATCACGCAAGCAAGATCATTGTTTTTACGATCAGGAGAAATCATCCAGCCAACCCGTGATCATAGCGACTGCCAGATCCGCATGCATCCTGCCTTTTTCCGATAGCTGATCACACAACCCGAATGCATCACCCGGCACGGCGCATTCGAAAAAACGCGTGGCCGATCCGACGATCAAAGAAGTCAGTGCCGCTACCTGTGATGCGGCCATGTGGTGTGACAGGTTCGAGGACGATGCCGGGGCCCTGGAGATGGGACGGATGAGGACATCCTGACCCGAAAGGGACGCATCGATCAGGAGCACCGCATCGTACTGCTGGAAAGTGTAGATCCATTCCGTGTGCAGCTGATGGGTTGTCTGTACCGATATGCGTGGGGTGTTGAGTTCCTCCAACTGCGCACAGACATACGCGCCAATGCCGTCATCTCCCCGCAAGGGATTGCCAATGCCGAGGATCAGAATGGACGGCTTCATTCCCATCATACGAAGGTCATCAATTTTTCATGAGCTGCGGCCCGACAGTTTGCGATTTAAAAATAAATATGAGTGACGGGTTGTATAAATCCCGCATGAATGAAAGACTTCCGACTGATCTTGCAAATACATCCTGACAGTGTCATGCATGATGCCTGTAAAGCCCGAGGGTGAAGATGAAAACTGTATTTTCACATCATGTAGAAGGCATCCATTCATGCTCAACCCTCTCTCCCATGAAGCCATGTCAATCATCCTGTTCAATAGCACGTTTAACCGTGCGCGTCCGGCATTGTCCCGGCCAATTGGCAACCGGTTCAAAAACAACCCTTACGACTATGATCATACATCCCCCTCCAGAAAGATCTGATTTCCACACTACATTTGCGGTCTGATCAATCATCAACAAAACATTCATGGAAATCGGCATAGACAGTTTCGCGGCCCTGTTCACCGCACGCAATCAACCACCATTGAGTGGCGAAGTTTCAATAGAAAACCTGCTCGGCCGCATCGAATTCGCCGATAAGGAAGGGCTGGATGTCTTCGGCATCGGCGAACACCACCGGAGCGACATGCTTGACGCTGCGAATACGCTGATCCTGGCGGCCGCCGCTGCGCGCACGCAAAGGATTAGACTCACCAGTGCCGTCACCGTCCTCAGTGCGGCGGATCCGGTGAGGGTGTTCCAGCAGTTCGCGACACTCGACCTCATCTCGAAAGGCCGGGCGGAGATGGTCGTCGGAAGAGGGTCTTCCATCGAGGCATTTCCCCTGTTCGGTTACCGCCTCGAGGACTATAACGAGCTCTTCACCGAAAAGCTCGACCTGTTGCTGAAGGTCAGGGATAACGAGTACGTGACCTGGGAGGGCAGGTTCCGGCCAGCGATCAACAACCTGCCTGTTTATCCACGGCCATTGCAGACCCCTCTTCCGATATGGATCGGTGTGGGCGGCACCCCGGCGTCCTTTGCACGTGCCGGCAGGCTCGGTCTGCCCCTGATGGTCGCCGTGATCGGTGGGGAAACACACAGATTCCGACCGCTTGTGGACATGTACCGGGAAGCTTGGATGAAGGCCGGACATCCGGAAGAAAAAATGCGCGTGGGACTCCATTCATTCGGGTATGTGGCAGAGAAAAGGGAAGAAGCCATAGAAGACTTCTGGCCGGGGTACTGCGAGAACATGAACCGCATCGGACGCGAACGCGGCTGGGCACCCATCACAAGACGGGACTACGATGCGCAGACAGGCCCGACCGGAGCCTTCCTCATCGGAACGGCGAATGATGTCGCCGAGAAGATCGACCGCCACAGCAAAGCGCTTGGGGGCATTGACCGGTTCTGCTTCATGATGGAAAATGCCGTAGTGCCCAATGAAAAGATACTGCATTCGATATCGCTCATGGCAAAAGGGGTGAAAGGGATGGTGAACGGAACCCTGTAAATGAGGATGAACGGGCATGGCTTATATTTACTTTTCAGCATCAATTGAAATCCACCATTTACCCATGCAGACACTAAAAGTCAAAAAAATGAACCGATGCAAACGAACTCCGCAACACACATACTCGTCTCCGCCATCATCACCTACCTCTGCTTCATCGCAGTGCAATTCCTTGCCTGGAAAAAAGGCGGACTGCATTTCACCAGTGCACCGGATGCGGCGGGAAGGAAAACAAACCTGATCCTGCAGATCTGCGGGATCCTTATATTTATCGGGGCCGGCACGATATGGAATGTTCGCGTCAATGCCAACGGACAACAAAGCGAAATGCTTCAGATGCCGCAAGGGCTGCCCCTTTGGCCGATCGCCATCCTATCATGCGCCACTGCCGCGATAGGCATCCTGAGCGCACGCAAACAGATCAGGCTGATGACGCCCCCGGATAGACCATCATCGCTCACATGGTATATTTATTTTCCGGTAAGGACGATCTTCATCATCCTGTACGAACTATTTTTTCGCGGGGTCCTGTTCTTTGCCACTATGGCGCTGTTCAGCGTGTACATCGCGATACCCGTGAACATCGCACTCTACTACTTCGCACATATCCTGGGTGACCGGAAAGAATCAAACGGCTCCATCTTATTCGGCCTAGTACTTTGCGCTATGGCATTCTACTACAGCTCCTTCTGGCCTGCAGCGATCGTGCACCTGTCGCTGACGCTTTCATATGAGATACCCTTCGCCATCCGTTCCATCCGCAACATAAAGCAAAAGACATGAAGATCTTCCTTACAGGCGCCACCGGATATATCGGCAACAGACTGATGCGGACCATCCTGTCAAAAGGGCACGAGGTACATACTATCCTGCGCGACCCGGCGAAGCGACACCACCTCGAAGCAGCGGGCGTGCGGATCTTCAAAGGCGACCTATCTGACAAGGACAATCTGTCAAGGGCCATGGAAGGTTGCGAACAGGCCTTTCACACGGCAGCCCTGGCAAGGCTTTGGGCCGCCGACCCCAAGCCATTCATCGAAACAAATGTGAAGGGTACGGAACATGTCATGCAGGCAGCCGCAGCGCAGGGTGTCCGAAAAGTAGTGTTCACTTCCAGCGCCTCCATACTCTCACCCTACAAAGGCAAGATGCTCGATGAGGGAGACCAACGCGCCGATGGCTTTGAAAGCGAATACGCACGCACAAAACATTTGGCAGGGGAGATCGTACGGGGATATGTGTCGGCAGAAATGGACACCGCCATCGTCATCCCCACGCGCGTCTACGGCGCAGGGATCATGACGCACAGCAACGCCATCAGCCGCATGCTCGATGACCTCATGAAACGCAATACAAGCTTCGTCCCAGCATGCCTGGATGTCGTGGCGAACTATGTGTACGTCGAAGATGTCGTCAACGGCCACCTGCTCGCCATGGAGAAAGCCACCGGCGGAGAAAGTTATATCCTCGGCGGAGAAAATATCAGTTACCGCGACTTCTATGATGCCGTCAGTGACTTCACCGGGAAGAGCAATCTCCTGAAAATGCCGCTATGGGTCATGAGATCTGCAGGCTACATCCACCTCGCGCAATATCACCTGTTCAAAAAAGACCCGCCCTTCACGCCAGACATCATCGGTCGTTTTTTCAGAAATATGCATGTGAGCTCTGAGAAGGCTGTCAGGGATTTGAAGTATGAGGTCACTCCTTTCAGAGAAGGACTGGCAGAAACAATCAGGTCATTGAAGGGTTAGGATTCCATTCGCTGAAAAAAAATCCCTCTGCAAGGGAAGTAACATCCGGCCCGACACACCGAAAGAAAAATACAAATAAATATAAGGTTGACAGACCCATCACCTCGCCGGTCCACCATACACTTTACGCACTTTGTAGATCCCGCGCTTGGAAGTTTCGTAATAGGTGCGTAGACCGATGTCCGCCAAAATGCCGATGGTGATCAGCTGGATGCCGCCGATCAGAAGGATCATCCCCAGGATCAGAAGGGGCTTGCCCCAGATGTCCTGACCGGCGACCTTCAATCCAAGTAAATACAAATTGATCAGCACACCCGCTGAAAAGGCGATGAATCCGAACGTACCAAAGATATGCATCGGCTTCTGGCTGTAGCGGCGCATGAAGAATAACAACATCAGATCGCTGATCACACGAAAGGTACGCGAGAGATTGTATTTAGAATGTCCAAACTGACGGGGGTGATGCTTCACATCTACTTCCGTCATGCTCGCACCGGAGAAACTGGCCACCGCCGGAATGAAACGATGCATCTCCCCGTGCAACTGCAGGTCGCGCGCCACATCGGCCTTCATGACCTTCAACGTACATCCGAAGTCGTGTATGCCCACTTTCGTGATCCGCCGTATGAGCCAGTTGGCCATCCCGCTGGGGATCTTGCGCAATAGCATTTTATCCTTCCTGTTCTTTCGGTTACCCGCGACAATGTCCCAATCCTCCGCCTTGATCTTTTCAAGCATCATCGGGATGTCAGAAGGATCATTCTGCAAGTCGCCGTCGAGAAATGCGATGTATGCTCCCGTAGCATGATCCACACCCGCCGCCATGGCCGTGCTCTGCCCGTAATTCTTCTTGAACTCGACCAGGATCAACCGATCGTTCACCAGCTCGCGGACTTTAAGCCTCGTGTTATCGCTGCTGCAATCATCCACGATGATCACTTCATAGTCTATTCCCGACAGCGCTTCGCTGACGGAGCGGATCAGGAGCTGTATGCTTTCCTCCTCGTTGAGGACGGGGATGACCACCGAGAGTTCACGCAGTGGGACGGCATCTTCCGCTTCCTGGAACGCAGCGATGGATGTGGGATGGATCATGGTGGACACTTGATTCAACTCCCTGCGAAAATCACGCACCGATATGCATCAGCGATCCGTGAAGCGGCAGTCAGTTGTGGTGAGCAGCAAAGGTACGACAGAACGACAAATCGCTTAACGCAGGTTTAACAGCACCCCACCCTGCGGAAAGATCCATCAGCGAATCATACTGATGATGAACACATCCATCCATCCTGAACCTGAAATGAAATGCTCATGACAACACAGATCCTGATAGCGTATTTGATGGCCTCGACAGGCCTGGTATTATCCACTGTGGGTGCCTTCGCGCAACCGAAAAAAAGACAGTATGAATTCGGCATACAAGCCGGTTCAATGGTCTACCAAGGCGACCTGAATCCTTCCCGTTTGGGATCGCTGAAAACGATGCAGCCATCGCTGGGGCTGCATGCCGCCATGTTGATGGGCGCGAACATGGCCATTAGGGCAGGGGTCATCTTCGGCAAACTCAAAGGAGACGAAAGTAAATATGCCCGTCCGGCATATCGACAGGATCGCAATTTCTCCTTCACCTCTCCCGTCACCGAGCTGTCAGGAAACATCGTTTGGAATCCTCTCGGAAAGCTGTCAGAAGACAAAAAGATCACGCCGTTCCTTTCAGCAGGATTGGGGTTGTCGATGCTGAGGGTTAGTGCCGATTGGTCTCGCATGACCGGTAACTTTATCGTGACGGAAATCAGCGATCTGACGACAAGACTTGCCGAAGACGCGGCTCACGCTAAGCCAATACTTCTGCCGGTAGCCATGATGGGGATCGGCTTACGGTACCAACTCCGTCCGCAATGGGCGCTGTCGATGGAAAGCACCTATCGCTTCACCCCGACAGATCATCTCGATGGATTCAGCAGGGCGGCGAACGCGGGAAAGCGGGACCAGTACATGACCCATTCCCTGGGCCTGGTGTACTGCAGCGGTAAAGGCAATCGACTGGGCTGTCCGAAAACGACATGGTGAAGGACAACCGAAACCTCCCGGATGTACATGAAAAAACCCGCTGCGGGGAGGGCAGCGGGCTCAAAAAAAATAAATATGAATCATCAGAATCGAATGCCCAGAGACAGACCTGAACGGATGCCGATGAATGGTCCGGAAAGCTTTGCATCCACGACACCTTTTTGACTTCCACCGATATTCTGATTGCCGACAACGGCCGTCAGTGTCCATGGGCCGAGGTCCGTATTGTTGATATCATCCTGAATGCCTTGTGGATCTTTTATGGGCACTGCATCCACACCATAGAAATCACCTTTCTGTGATCCGTAAAAGGGTCCGAATATCCACCAGTCAAGGACGACATTGCGCCCCAGCGTCCATTGCGTACCCATCATCAGGCCGCCCCCGAAACCCGTCAGCTTACCATCGAAATCAACCGTGTGCGATGTCCCATCACTGTCGTTGAATGTATATTTATTCACGGCATTCATGGAAGAATACCGAACGAAAGGGGCGAGATAGAAACCGCGGGGAGCACCCTTCCGACCGAGATAAAAACGATATTCCGCCGAGACATTGAATCGATCGAATGTGGTGGACTCCACGGCATCCTGTACC
>CAJBPC010000700.1 GCA_903957405.1 uncultured bacterium
ACGGTTGGGGACAGGATAAAAACTTTGTTGCCCCTTTGCCAAGGGCAAATGAATTAGTTGCAGATGCTAGAAATAAAGAAGGGATCAGAACATTGGAAGATGCCTTAGGGATTCCTGCGTGGTCTTGGGTAGACAAATGCCCGGCAGGCATAATATGGCGTTATATCATTGAACCCGATAAAATTGAAAAAGCTGGCTTGTCCATGGCAGGTGGTACAGAATCAGGTGCATATAGTGGTCAATGGATCGCAGGAGGGGAAACAGAAGGCGGCGAAAAAGAAGCTACGATCGGTGTTTTTAGAGGGGAGGAGTTTCGAAAAGCTTTACAAGATGTGATCAAAGTAGAAGCGTTGGATTTATCTACACAAACTCCTAAAAAAGTATAGACAATTAGGCAGGTCAGCAGAAGGAAATACGAGAATATCTAAATGTTTTAGTAAATGTTTTCCTTTTCATTTTTTCCAATGATGGCTGGTAGACAATCTCCATCTGACTTTTTTTCTCCTCGAATTTCTGTTGTTGCTTGAGCAGACCTTTGCGTGGATATCGGCTGCCGGTTAGGATCGCGACCATCCCTGCGGCAAGATATTGATGCTTTCGATCCGAAAGATTTCACTTTTTGTCCGCGTCCGGCGAATGACTCGTCGGGCTGAAGGGTTTCATTGATGATCGTCATCGCCGAGTGATCATCCAGCAGGACAGTCTGCCAGTAATTCTTTCGCTCAATTATCCCTGAAACTGGCCTGTTGCTGACTTTTGCACGTCCGGCTACAAGCTGCCAGCTGCCGCGTTTGTGGATGAACAGGCCTCGGTCGGGGACCTGCGTCCCATAGCTCTTTCCACATTTTTTCATATTCAACCAGCCACCGGCGACCGTAAAGCTCCTGAAATATTCGTTTCGATGCTCAGGGGACCTCCTTCCGATACCTGCGAATGTTGGTTGGGGGAGGGGATGGAGCTTCCAGAAATGCCCGTCGATGGTCAGCAACCAGTCGTCTTTTGTAAAGATCAACGTTCCCGATCGCTCCTTCGTGCCAGCCCGATATGTCTCTTTGATTAGCTGATGATCCGAGTGATCCCAATGGCGTTTTGGGCCGAAACAACCATTGACCAAGTGTGGAAGACGGATGAAAAGAGGGTATAATATCGCATGATATGTGTCTTTAGGTCGAAAAAGAGATTGTTTATGTTTTTTTCTGTTAACAATGCTATAAGGTGAACAGTTTTTTTTAATCTTTTGGTGATGTAGTCATGATGAATATTCTTTTTATTGAAAATCAACTATTTAGGTTTTAATGATGTAGTCATGATGTAGTCACATTCACAATCATCACCAAAGCTTTTAGTTTATTTGTATGAAATTTTTTTTGCTTTATCCAACGTTTTAACACTTGCATATGAAAAAACGCAACAAACTTCGATTGTTGTTTTCGCTCCTGTTTTGGGGAGTGACTGCAACATTTGCACAGGACCGAACGGTCTCCGGCACGATTACGGACGCCGTCGGCAAGCCGGTCGCCAGGGCCACAGTGCAGGCACCCGGTGTCGTGCAGGCCACTTCAACAGGAGAAGATGGTCGTTTTAAACTTACATTGCCCACAGGCATTAAAACCCTGATCGTCAGTTCTGTCGGTTTTGCAGACAAAAAAGTAACCATCACTGAAGGGGTAATGACCATCCGGTTGGAATCAGCCGAGGTTAATCTCGAAGATGTAGTGGTCGTAGGTTACGGTGTACAACGGGTAACCAAAGTATCTGGTGCGGTATCCACTGTCAAAGGTGGGGATATCGAAAAGCTGAAACCTGTCAGGGCTGAAGACGCCATCCAGGGAAGGGCATCCGGTGTCACTGTTATATCCGCCGGTTCGCCGGGCGTGAAGCCCACGGTGCTGATCCGGGGTATTCCCTCATACACCGGTACAGATCCGGTGGTTGTAGTGGATGGGTCCATTCAAACCCTGGATGATTTCAACAGCATCAATCCGGCAGACATTGAATCCATCAACGTCCTTAAAGATGCCGCCACTACTGCGATTTATGGTGTGAAGGGGGGGAATGGCGTGATTGTGGTAACGACCAAGGCCGGCCGCAAATCACAGAAGACATCCTTCACCTACAATGGTAACTACGCCATGCAAGAGGTGCTGAACCAGATCGGTGTGTTGAATGCATCTGAATACGCTGCCATTCTGAACGAGGGTAGTATGCTCTCCGGCGGTAAGCTGATCTTCGAAAACCTGGACGGACTCGGTGTCGGTACCAACTGGCAGGACCAGATCTTCAAGCGCGCGCCCATGCAATCGCATACGATCGCCGCCCGCGGCGGTAGCGACCGGGTTGCCTACTTCCTTTCCGGTGGTTACCTTTCGCAGGAAGGTATCGTGGGTGGCGGTGATAAATCCTATTTCAACCGACTCAACGCCACGGCCAACCTCACCTTCGATCTGACGAAGAAGCTGAAGTTCATCACCAACACGACGTACACCAACATCAAGAATGCCGGTGTTGCGGAGAACGCCATCAATTCGGTGCTATCCAACGCACTGAACTTTGACCCGACACTCCCCGTGCTCAACAATGTCGCAGGCACTTATGGGAACTACAGTTTCAGTCCCCGGATTCTTTCCGAGATTGTCAATCCGCTAACGCAACTCCAGGATACCTATAACCAGGGGATGACCAACAAGCTGTATGGAAAGCTGGAACTCCAGTACGAAATGCTGAAGGATCTTACATTCACGTCCCGCTTCGGTTATACCAATACAGAGGTCAACGGTAAGGGCTTCACGCCATTGTCTTTCTACGGCCCCTCGCATATCAATTCCACATTGTATGCCGACGGAACCCCTCGACCTGGTTCGCATAACAATGTGTATGAGTACAAGACAAACTACTTCAATTACACGTTCGAGAATTTCGCAAACTACCAATTCACGCTTGCTGAAAAAAACCTGTTTGATCTGGTGGGAGGGTTTTCCATGGCCCGCGTGACAGGCAATAACCTGAGCGGCTCTCGCCAGGATGTACCCTTCAACTCCTGGGATTTCGCGGATATCTCCTCCGCCACCGGCCTTGCCACGACCAATGGGCTGGATGTCGGATCCTATCAGTATGAAAGGCGTAATCTTTCTTATTTCGGTCGCGTTGATTTCGACCACGATGGCCGTTATCTGGTCTCCGGTACACTTCGTCGGGATGGATCTTATGCCTTCGGTGCCAATAACAAATTCGCCAATTTCTATTCCGGTTCCCTTGGCTGGGTGGTATCCAACGAGAAGTTCTTCCGTTCCAAGGCCATCAGCCTGCTCAAATTGCGCGGTAGTTATGGTGTTACCGGCAATGAGAATGTAAATCCGCAGTATCAGCGAATCTCCACGTTGTTGTACGCCTATAATGTTGGACAGAATGCAGGTTATTCCTTTGGCAATGAGCCGGCATCCATCGGTGCCACCATTGCGTCCTTCCGCAACGACGATCTGCGTTGGGAAAAGCAGGCACAACTGAACGCTGGTCTCGACCTTCGTCTATTTGGCAACAAGATCTCCTTTACCGGCGATTATTTCCAGAAGGATATTAGTGGCTTGCTTTTCACGCCTACGCTCTCATTGTACCTCGGAACAGCGGCGCTGCCAATGGCCAACATCGGTACCACGCGCACTTCAGGGGTGGATATGAATTTGGGGTATTCGGATCAGTTTGGAAAGGACTTTAAGATCAGCACGAACCTGACTTACACCAAAGCTGTTAACAAGGTTACGGAAACGAACAGCGGACTCATCACCGGTGGTGGTTATGGCATTCCTTTTCAAAACGTTACCCGTTTTGAGGAAGGGTATGCTCCTGGTTATTTCTTCGGGTTCAAAACCGACGGGCTTTTCCAGAATAATGCGGACATTGCCAAACATGCTGCACAGCCAGGTGCACAGCCGGGTGATATCCGTTTTGTGGATATCAATGGCGACGGCGTGATCAATGCGGATGATCGTACCCAGATCGGTGATCCTTTTCCGGATTTCACCATGGGATGGTCGCTTAGCCTTGAATATCGCGGATTCGATCTGAGCAGCTTTCTGTATGCC
>CAJBPC010000701.1 GCA_903957405.1 uncultured bacterium
CGTGCATCGTGGCCGCGTGATCGCAACCCGTCTCTCAGAGCGATGGTCAATATTTCTGCTCCCCCTGTTGGAGTGCCATAATCGGTTATCAGCAATATTTTCATAAATGATTCAAGTAGTAGGATCTGAATTCATAAAACATTGTAACTTTTAAGACCCGCCATTGTCGGCTGATCGTAAGAGTTTAAAATAGGTTTACAGATCAACGAAAGCCTGAAAACAACCTTCATAGATCATCCAATAAGAGGTATTCATGATCGTTAGTCTCTTATCCATGCGTCGTTCATGAAGGCCGAGCTGTAGCGGGTCTTCTGAATCTCGCAGCAAATGAAGGAAATCAACTTCCGATGAGGAGGGTCTTCACCTGTGAGGGAAAATCCCACGGTTTTTTGAAATAGATAAAGGAAAGAAAGATGATGGTCTGAGCCATCCAAAAACTTGTAATTTTGGAAAAAGAACTGTTTAAGACGCAACTTATGAAATATCTCTCATTAAAAAAAATCCCTAAAAGCACGAAAGATGCGGTCAGCGGGCTGCGACCAAAGCGATCAAGAGGAGCATGGTGGAGGATGCGATCACCCAAGACAGCCGGAGCGGCTTCAGTCAGTCCATTCCCTGAGGGTGGAATGCGATAGCCTCCGCCCCGGGAAGATCTTCGAGATCGATCGTATGATTTGCGATATGCATTGAAGATGGCATGTTGCATATGGACTTTATTTTCGGTTATGGGTTGTCGTTATACTTTACAGAGACCGCATCCTTTTCGGTTGTTTGACATTCACAGGTACACATAACGATAAAGATTCATATGTCCTGCTTGTAGGTCAGGGTCTTGCCCGGTCGTCCATGAATTCCCGGATATCCTCGTTCACATGGATTGTTTACGGGTCTCCCCTGCCCTGTTGTTTTCCTTTTTGTGCATCGCGTTTACAGGGGTACATTTGTGTTCCTGAAACGGAATCAGGGGCAACACCGTAAAAATAAACAGGCCATAGATATCTCATGTATCCATCCGTTGACATATATTTCTCACTGTCATTCTTCGTGTCTTTGCTGGGGATGATCGTGTCAGTCATCCTGTTTTTCCGAAGCCGGGAGGGATCTTTCCCGTCGAGGCTGCTTTCAGGTTATCTGTTTTGCGCTGCCGTAATCATCCTTTTTTCCGCAGCCTACCATACGGACATCTTCCTTAGGTTTCCGCATGTTGCAAGGAGCATGGTATTCCTTTCCCTTTGTGCATCACCTTTTGCATTCCTCTACGTTCGAGCTGTCCTGCATCAGGAATATGGCTTTCGCCAGACAGACTTGCTGCTTTTTATCCCAGCGTTGCTGTACACGATAAACATGGTTCCATTCTATCTGATGCCCCGGGAGGAAAAGCTTTCGTTCATAAAACGGGTGCTTGCAGACCGTTCGCTGGTGGCGAGGGAACCGGAAGGCATGCTGCCTGAAGGGTGGGGCATCCTCTTGCGCATGACCTATGGATTGGTGCTGGCTTTCTTCCAATCCATGCTGGTCTTCAAGTGGCGTGAGCCGATACTCCATGCGACGGAAAGAATAAGCCAGAATCTCGATACCTACAAATGGCTGTTCTTCTTCAGTATGCTCGTTTCCCTAAGTTTTCTCTTGCTGTGGGTAGAATATTTTTTTCAGATCTCTCAATTCATTGAGATCTACAGATGGATAACCGCCACCAGGTGTGCTACGGTGCTGTCAACCTGCATCTACCTGCTGTTCCGCCCTAATATATTGTATGGGATGTCGGGCTGGTTGCAGGAAGAGTCTGCAGCAGCTTCGTTGGGAAACATGTCGCCCGGAGGGGTACAGACGACCGTCACCAAACGCCAGACACTCAGTATGGCCCAGGAGCGGTTATTCAAGAAGCAGGTGGAAGATCATTTATCAACGAACCGCCCTTATCTGAAACAGGGTTACCGGCTCAAGGATCTTTCAATCGAATTGCAGATACCCGTCTATCAGCTCTCCGCCTTTATCAACCAGGAGTATGAGAAGAATTTCAACGAGCTCGTGAACGAATGCAGGGTCCAATATGTGAAGGAATTATTGGATACAAATCCTGCATACAGGCAATATACACTGGAAGCGATAGGAAAGAAGGCGGGTTTCAATTCCCGGACCACTTTCATTTCCGCCGTCAAGAAAGTCACCGGGATGACCCCTCTCGAATATTTGGGTCAGGGTTCTTGAGAGAAATCGGCATCAAAGTCCCGTAATCTTGTTCAGTTTTCGCTGCAATTGGTGAATCCCGCACCCCCATGCACTTAGCTCCCATGCCTAGTCCTTTAGATTTGCTGTGATGATTCAAGAGCGCTGTTGGCTCTGATCAAATCACTACCATATCACATGCGACTTATTTCCGCTGTAATTCTTTTACTGTGCATGATATCATCCTGTGATGGTGGAGGCATTTCCGAAGGGAGGATCCCCTATCCGAAAACAGACAAGTCATCCGACAGACATATACCACAAGATGCCAGGATCATTGCCCAAAAAGCGAACATCTGTGGTTTTCAGATCATGGACAACAATCGCATCCAGCATTACTATTTCGTCGCGAATGACAATGCGGAGCACAAGAACCCTTACCATATACGCTATAACAATCAGCGAGTATCTACCCCTGCAGACAAGGCCATGCAGACCCCAAATGCGGATACCCCCCATCGAAACCTCGATCTGGACCTGCAAAAGGAACCAATCGTACTGACCGCACCAGCATTGGAAAATCAACGTTATTTCAGCAACCAGTTGATAGAGGAGTTCACCCATAATTTCGACTATATCAACAACCGCACGACCGGTAATGGTGGCGGGACCTTCCTGATCGCAGGTCCAAACTGGAAGGGGGAAACACC
>CAJBPC010000702.1 GCA_903957405.1 uncultured bacterium
CTATATCAAAAAGAAGAACTGATGGACTTGAAGGAATTTGGAAGACGGATGCAGATGGTAAGGGAAGAAATCTTAAGGATGAGTCAGACGGAGATTTCATGGAATCTGCATATGTCGCAGACGATGTATTCCAGATTGGAGAGTGGCATGGCTGGAAATATACACACGATATTTCGGGTTGTGAATTATCTGAATCATAGGAATCTACAGGCCCATATGATGTTTCAGGATAAGTTCGACATAAGGATGCTTACGAAGCAGGAAGTTCCGGATGCTTCCGGAGAAAAAGTGCTTGGATTGCTGGATCATCTGAAGGATTCTGCCAAGGAAGATTACGAAAGGCTCACCATCCTGCGTGATATGCTTTCAAATTTCAGTTGATTAAATCGAGTACCTGACATCTTTATAAGGATTCCGTCTCATTCATCAAATGTACATGCGGATGTTTGATGATATCTTCTCCGCACATGGCGTGCAGGAGATTTTGTAACTCATGCATATAGTGCAATTCAAGGGTCGTCCCCATACAATGTACCCTTACAGATCCGCTTTGATCCTGCATTTCGACCCTCACTTGATGATTGCCCAAAGGGAACCAACTATTACATGGAATATTGAAGGAAGCCAAGACATCCTGATGCATGGGTGTGCCAACGATGTTATTTTCGTCATCGGCTTCTGATCTGTTCATCAGATGTACGATCCCTGGTTCGAGGATGATGACGGTGTCCGGTTTGAGGGGTTCATCAATAACCGACACGATATTGCCTAAACGCAAATCTGTAGCTTTCATGATAAGCACTTTTCTTAAGATATTGGAGTGGTTTGACATCCAGGGCCAATGAATTGGAACTGGATGTTTTTATTGCTACACAGTTTTATCTGTGTTCTAACGATTCTTTGTGGTTGCTTCAGTTATTACAATATTAATTAAAATAAAGATAAAATTAATCGGATCTGTCAATAATATCAATCAACAGCCTGTGGAAAACTACAGATGGTTGGTATGTTGTATTTCACATCCCTTCCCCTGATGTGGATAACCCCTTTTATAATTAAAACTCAAGTACGAAACCAATGCTTGGCAACAGCGCCCCGCTGGTATTATCGAGGATGACAGGAACGGCCTTCTGTCGGTTATTGGGTGCCAGCGGGTTATCGTACATTCCGGGTAAATATGGTTCCCCGGTTGTCGTACTGATGCTTTCATCGGCATTTCGTTTTAACGTAAAGCCTGGAGTGGAGGGATTCTTACTGTTGTATACGTTCTGGATATCCAGGAACAGGTCGAATGTCACTTTTCTGAAATTGAATTTCTTGTCGATGCGCAGGTCGGCCGCATTGAATGCCTTCAAGCGCAATTCATTCAGTTTGGAATAGTCCGATACTGGGGCAGTGGTGAAGGGATAGTTCTCCAATGAGTTGTAGATGTCATAAGGGGTGTATGGCGCGCCACCCAGATACCTGAAACGTAAGCCAACCTCCCAGTTGTTTCCCAGGCGATAGCCTCCGGTAAATGAAAGCAGGTGCCTGTTATCCCATGCTGACGGTATCATCTTGTTGGGATCATTGCCCGAGAACCGGCTGTGGTAAAAGGTATAGGCAAGGATGCCGTAGAAATTCTTTGTGAGTCTTTGTTGGAATAGCAGTTCGTAGCCAAATGCTTCCCCTTTCCCATTGCTGGTGATTCTTTCATTCCCAAATACGCCGAAGTCACCACCGAAATTCGCCAGTGATACTCCATTTTCCATCGAAACGGGGTAGTTGCCGTATTTCTTAAAGAAGCCTTCTGCCGTCACTCTAATGGTTGAAGACGGAAGCCATTCGAGGCCTGCCACAAAATGATCTGAACGGATGTATGCAGCGTCCTTATTGACGGCTACATCATTGACCTGAAAGCCTAGTATGGTGTAGCTGGGCAGCTTGTAATACCGTGCTACTGAAAGGTTTGCGTTGAGGCCCTTGGTGATGCCATAGGTGAATGCAAGTCGGGGTGAGATTGTTTTGCCGGGGTTGCTTCCATTGGTAGTGTAGTTATTCCCATCAGTGCGAAAACCTGCAGAGACGGTCAGCCGGTCGTCCAGTAGTTTACCTGTTCCGCTCAGGAATGTTCCATAACGGAGCATCTGGAACGCCGTGCTGTAATTTGCCGCGGATCCCTGCCTGCGCTGGAAAGTTTCGTTTTCATAACCCGTCAGAATGAGGTTAGCACCCGCATTCATCTGGATGGTTCCGATTGGAAAATTCACTTCGTATCGAAGCCGGTTCTCACTTTCTTTGGATCGGTATTTCAACACCCTCCGACTCTCGTTGCCATCGTCATTGTCTTCGAACTTGTCAGCATCATTCCTTAGGTAGTTTCTGCTGGCGACCAATTGCCAATAACCTTTCTGCATGGCATGCCTCCAGGAAACGCCGAAAGTATAAGTCATCTGGCTCTGTATGGCCACCTGGTCAAGGATCGCCAGTTGTTCCAGCGTAGCCTCTTTAGGCTTTTGAAGGGAAAATTGATCGATGGATCCCAAGCCGATGATGCTGATTTCATTCTTGTTATTGGGCTTGTGCGTGACCTTGTATTGGTAATCCCAGTAGTTCGGCACGAATGGGAGGTCTATCAGCTTGAAAAGCAGCTGCAGATAGGATCTGCGGACAGAAGCGATGAAGGTGGTCTTACCGTTTTTTTGTCCCAGGGGTCCTTCCGTGGTCAGTGCAGTCTCGCTGGCGCTCAACCTGATATTGCCCTGGAATTTTTCCGGATTCCCGTTCCGTTGACGGAACTGCAAGACGCCCGATAACGCATTGTCGTATTTCGCCGGAAAGGCGGAGGTATGCAATGTGACGCGGTCAAGGAATGAAACATTCAAAATTCCGGCCGGCCCCCCTCCTGCACCCTGGGTGGAGAAGTGGTTGATGGTGGGCACTTCGACTCCGTCGAGGTAATAGACATTCTCATTCGGGGCTCCACCGCGTATGATGATGTCGTTCCTGAAACCGACGGATCCGGAAACGCCAGGGAATGACTGCACCACTTTGGCCATGTCGAAATTTGCTCCCGGATACCGGATGATCTCATTGGCGCTTAAGCTTTGAACAGAATTGACTACTCCGACAGGTTTTGGAAAATTCGCACGGACAATCACCCCGCTTAACTCTCTTGTCTCCTCTTCCATGTCGAAATTAACCTCCACGGTATTCCCGGAAATCACTTCTATGTCGAATTTTGTCTGCGGCTTGTACCCCACCGAACTCGCCTCGATGGAATAGGATCGTGTTGGGATGCTCCTGAATCGATAGAAGCCCATACTGTCGGATATTGCTATATTTTCTGTGCCACTGATCCGAATCGTCACACCCAGCAGCGGTTGCTGATTCCTGGCATTCCGGATGAAGCCGTTGATATTACCGGTGCTTTGCGAAATGGAGGCGAAAGGACAAAGGAGGGATATAAGTATGAAAATCGTAATGATGGTGCGGCTTTGCATAAAAATGGGGTATAAAAATTCAGATGATGCATTCTTTCAAATCATGGCAGGCTACTTGCTGATTGCGTTAAACCAGACCACAGAAGGAATTCGGATTTTTTAAACAAATCTCAGCCTTTAATGTTCATTTTGGGGGAATGATTCAGCTCAGGACCTGAAAGCCTTGTTCTTTTTTAACTGATGTCAAGACCATATTTGTTCAATAACCCTTCCAGGCCATCCGATGCAAATCTTGCTTTTCTCATGCGGTTTTGTGATGGGTCGATGGTGAAATGATGGGAAGTCCTGAAATCCGCCTTCTCCAAATTACTCTGCTCGAAAACTGCCTTCTCCAGATCGCAGGCCTCAAAGAGGACTTCCTGCAAATCAGTACCGGAGAAGTCAGTCTCCTTTAGACTGCAGCGGATGAATGAAAAGCCTTTCATCCTACATTTTGTGAATGAACTGAAGTCTGCGATACAGTCTTCGAAACGAAACCTGAAAGGAACTTTATGGCAATCTTCGAAGTGAAGGCCCAGCATTTTCGAACCTTTAAACAAAACATCATTCCATACGACATTGCTGAGCTGGCAACCGGAAAAATTGCAGTTTATAAAAGTGCAGTCAGCAAAATATATCCCGGCGAGGCTTGCGTCCGAAAAATCACAGCCCATGAACCGGCATTGGTCGTAGTCACCTAGCTTTAAAGGGTTA
>CAJBPC010000703.1 GCA_903957405.1 uncultured bacterium
ATGGAAGCTGTTCCAGGATGGGGATCATTTGTGAAGCGGGAATGGCCAGATCGTACACGACCGGATCTTGAGCATCCGAAATGGCTTCGCTCAGATCGGCATATACCCTTTCAATCCCGAATTGATCCGCAAGCTCCGCCGCCCTTTCCCTGACCAGGTCGTAAATGCCCCTGACATGATATCCTGCCGACCGGTAGGCGGGTAGATGTCCGTTACGCACGATGCCCCCAGCGCCAATGATGATGATGGAAGGTTTTTTTTCAGAACCGGACATTTCTCTGTGATGTGTCATGCCCCTGCATAATTTCCAAAAGTGATCATCAGGATCGAAATCAACAAGACAAACAATGCCATTCCCAGTGTTCTTCTGGTGCCAGATCGCACCGAGACCCATTCCTTCATGAAGATCCCCAGTATGGCACTGAACAAGACCAGCATGATCATGTGTATGGCCCAACTCGAGAATTGGTAAGCTCCCAGATTCACATGCCCCAGCCCGTAAAAGAAAAATTGCCCATACCATAAGATCCCCGTGACACAGGCCAGACCATAATTTTTCAAAAGTACGCTTTGAACCGATGCCTCAGGCAGGCTGAAAAATTCATGGAAAGTGCCATCCCTGCGGTGTAAATACGCGCAATAGATCAAGGTCGAAAGGTATGCACCCGTATTGGAAAATATATAGATCACATTTCCCCTAAATGCACCTGCACCGTAGCGCTCTGCCACAGAGGCGATGGACGATCCCTGATCGAGTGACAATCCGTAAAACGAGGCAAGTATACCGGCCAGCCAACACAGTGGCATTCCTTTGGCCATGTCGAATTTCCCGACATCTTCTTGTGTGGTGAAAAGGTCTTTTTCTTTCATCCTGCCACTGATCCCGCATAGCGCAATGCCCACAATGCCAAGCGCAATACCGCCCATGATCCACATGGAGCCCGTCTTGCCCAGGAGATCGCTCAATTGACCGTGGAAGATCGGAGGCAATAAAGTCCCTAGTACGCAGGATATGCCGATGGAAAACGCATAAGTGAGTGAAAACCCAACGTATCGTATGGCGATGCCGAAGGCCGTGCCACCTATGCCATAGACCGCACCAAGGGTAAAAGTGAGCAACATCGAACTCCCGGGCGAATGTCTGATGACGGCCGGCAGATCGGGTATGGTCAGCCATGCGACGATCAGGGGAAGTATCAGCCAGCAAACAGTGGCCTGTGCCAGCCAGTAAGTCTGCCAACTCCAATTTTTCTTCTTTCTCTCCGGAGTATAGCACATGGATGCCGATGATGCACCGATGGCATGGAAAAATACACCTGTCAGTAAGCCCATCGCGAAAGTTTATAACCTGTAAAAATCAATGGCATTCGTTCTCAAAACCCTCGCCTGGTCTTTTTCGTCCAACAGTTCGGAAAGAACCGTGGTGTAGGCCTGCCATGTGTCAACATAATTTCCGGCCAGTAAAAGAACCGGCCAGTCACCGCCACAAAAACATCTGTCCACGCCAAAATGCTCCAGTGCGAATGCGATATACGGTTTGATGTCCTCTTTCGTCCACCCGCTTAGATTGCCGGTCATTGTCCCCATGCCTGAAATCTTTGCATGGCAATTGGGGTTCTCTGCCGCAGTCTTCATGCGTTCGCCCCAGACACCGAATTTCTCCTGCTGTGCAATGGGCGGACAATTCAGATGATCCAGCACCATCTGTAGCTCGGGAACTTTTTCCATCACTTTTATGGCCGTTTCGAGATGCAGGATGTTCACACCCACTTCGTCGTAGGGCATGGAATGTTTCGCGAGGATCTTGAAGCTTTCAAGAACGGGGCGCTGCAATTGCCATGCCGGATCGGGTTCATTGTGTATCAGATGGCGGATGCCTTTGAGGTAAGGATTTTTCAGATAGTCCAGTGATAATTTATGGGCAGTAGCTTCCGGATCCATCAAAGGCAGCCATCCCACCACACCGGCTATCCAAGTGTTCTGTTCCGCCGCCTCCAGCATGAGGGCCGTATCCTCGAAAGTATTGGCGGCCTGCACAAGGACCCCTTTGTCAACGCCTGCTGCTTCGATCTGCGGATTCAGTTCTGTCAATTCATAGGTCCTGTTCAGGATGCTTGTGTCTCCCTTCAGCCAACTGTATTCCGCTTTCTCCAGGTTCCAGAAATGTACGTGCGTGTCGATTATATTCCTTGTCATGCGCTTTTGATTTCAA
>CAJBPC010000704.1 GCA_903957405.1 uncultured bacterium
CGGATTCACTAGGTGACCGCAGGTCGGAACAACGCAGCTTCCCATCAATGGTACTCTTCCCAAAAAATGGCGGCACCAGACTGGTGCAGGTCAGAGCCATCAAAGGCGAGTTCCCGTATTATGGAAAGCTGCAGACAAATCCGGAACCAGCCGGAATGCGTTTCAGGGAACATCAGGAAGCCTTGGTCGACAAAAGCCTGCTGATGCAGTTCGATGCGGTGGTGGGGGATTCCATTAAACTCGGAGCAGTACACTTCAAGGTTGCCGGCTCACTGGAAAGCGTGCCGGGACAAACAGGCATCACATCTGCCGTGGCACCCGTCATCTACATACCGATGCAATACCTTCCTCAAACGCAACTGGAACAAAAAGGCAGCCGCATCAACTACACTTACTTCATCAAATTCGATAAACCTGTCGATATTGAAAAAGTGGTAAAAAAAGTCGAACCCCGACTGGAAGAACAAGGCCTGGAACTTGACACCATAGAGAGCCAAAAAGAACAAACAGCGAGATCCTTCAGTGATGTCAGCAAGTTTTTATCATTGGTGGGATTCATCGCACTCTTACTTGGATGCATCGGGGTGGCTAGCGCAATCCATGTCTTCATAAGGGAGAAGATCAACACCATCGCGATACTCCGGTGCCTGGGCACTTCCGCAGCCCAGGCATTCCTGATCTACCTCATTCAAATCCTCACCATAGGAATCATAGGTTCTTTGGCAGGGGCACTCCTGGGTACCCTGGTACAACAATATCTGCCCATACTACTCAGAGATATCCTTCCGGTTCGCATTGAACCATCGATTTCCCTACCGGCAATCGGACAGGGTATACTCCTTGGCACGATCATTTCCATACTCTTTGCACTGGCGCCATTGGTATCCATCCGAAACATCTCACCCCTTAACACACTCCGACTCACACACAATGCAGCCTTGCTGAAAGACCGACTTACCTGGGTGGTATATGCATTGATCATCGCATTCATCTATCTCTTTTCAGTCCTGCAACTCCAGAGCTGGAAAAATGCGATTTACTTTTCCTTCAGCGTGGTGATCGCCTTTCTTGTACTTGCCGGAATGGCCCAGTTGCTGATGTGGCTGGTAAGACGATTTTTTCCATCATCCTGGTCCTACGTATGGCGACAAGGGTTGGCAAACCTCTATCGGCCTAACAACCAAACAGCAGTACTGATCCTTTCCATCGGACTGGGTACGGCACTGATCTGTACGGTACTCTTTATTCAGACCATACTTTTAAACAGGGTCACACGCTCCGCAAGCGGTAACCAGCCAAACATGGTCGTCTTCGACATACGAAGCGATCAACGCGACGCTGTCATGTTACTGGCCAAAAAAGAAGGATTACCTGCCGAGGGAACCGTACCGATCGTAACCATGCGTTTAGAATCAATGAACAGCATCACGGCCGCCAGCCTGAAAAAGGACAGTACCATCGATATGCGCCCATGGATCTTCTCCCGGGAATATCGTGTCACTTTCCGAGACAGCCTCACCGCTTCTGAAAAAGTCACAAAAGGAAGCTGGATCGGACAATGGGAAGCGGGAAAGGAATTCCCTCCGATATCACTTGAAGAAGGACTTGCAAAACGCAACAGCATAAAGATCGGCGATACCCTTTCGTTCAATGTTCAGGGCTCCATGATTCCGACCATTGTCGGCAGTTTACGGCAAGTGGACTGGAACCGAATTCAAACGAATTTTTTAGTGGTATTCCCTACCGGCGTCCTCGAACAGGCACCACAATTTCATGTACTGGTGACACGGGGACCCACAGTCGAATCATCAGCAAAGTTCCAGCAAGCGGCAGTAAAAGCCTTCCCGAACCTGTCTATCATCGATCTGGGGTTGGTACTGAACGTGGTGGATGCATTACTTGAAAAAATCGGATTCATCATTCGATTCATGGCACTGTTCTGTATGATTACCGGACTGGTGGTATTGGTTGCATCTGTGATGATCAGCAAATACCAACGGATGCGGGAAAGCGTGCTGCTGCGCACCATCGGCGCCAGCAGAAAACAAATCTTCTCAATCACGGCACTCGAATATCTATTCCTGGGCTCTCTGGCTGCATTTTCCGGGATTTTGCTATCCATTGCAGGAAGCTGGCTTCTGGCACATTACGTTTTCGATACCCCATTCGTCCCGGAACCAATACCCGTTTTTCTCGTATTCTTCGGCGTATGCTTGCTGACCATGATCATCGGACTGGCAAACAGTCGTTTCATCGTGAATAAACCACCATTGGAGGTGCTGCGGGAAGACTGATGAATGTGAAGTAGCAACGGCATGATAAATCCGCTATTTTTTTATCACGCTTTCATACACCGAGATCCAATATTGAACACTGACCTTACTGACGAGCGAGCCAATCAATGCATATGGTATCTGATCCGCCCCTTTAAAACGAATGCAACTCTTGCCCATGTCAAGTCTGTACGAACTATGCTTCGGATACTGGGTCTTGAACCAATCCTGCAGTTCAGGAATCGCATAGATTCCCATGTGATAAAAAGCGATAAAGTTCTTCTGGGAGGCGATACTCATCAATGGAAGAGGTTGCCTTGGGTCGCAATGATACCCTGGTGGATACAATTCATGAGGGATGACGTATCCTATCATTCCATAGGACATCACCTCACGAAAGCCATTGGGCAGGTTTTCAAGAATAACTTCCCGGAGTCCACCGACTGCAATCTTTCTGTCTTCAGAAAGTTCCGAGAGGTATTCCTCAGGAGTGAGTGCCTTGGATTTCATATGCTTATGAAAATAGTGAAAATCCGACATTCAATCAAGGTTGATGAATTCTGATTACTTTCAATTGTAAAAGAAAAAGCATGTACGGAAAGAAACCGGATGTAGATGTGATAAATGACGTGTTGCTGTTGTCTATGGCACATTATCCTGATAATCAATTCCTTAAGAGTCTTCATCACCAGTATGCCGAACTGGGGGGATTAAGCAGAAAACAGATGGAAGGATTGCATGCAAAGGCTCAAAAAGTAAAAGAAATTCCACCCTCAAAACTTGCCACGCTTGAAGCAGAGATAAAAAAGAAACCAGTCCGCTTCAAATCGGAAAAGCCTGAATCAACACCATTATACCACAAGGATGAAAAGGCTGAAAATATGATCAATTCGTTGCTGGAGCGCTTCCCGCAACATAAGATGGTCCTATTTCTAAGAGAAAAAACAATGTTGAACAAACCCCTTTCCAGTCAAGAAATAACAGAGCTGGAGAGACTGCACAAATTACTGGTAAAATAACTCAGGCAGGATACGTTTCAGGAATTTAACATGACCATAGCCATTTAAAACACCTTTCGGGTGCTGCATGTATTTGAAAATCATAATTTTACAGTAAGTACCCAATGCCATTCACTTCGAAAAATACTTGCTGATGAAATCGTACCCGCTTTGTTTCCTTTTATTGATTTTTTTTAACAGTGTGCAGTCGCAGATCATCAACACTGAAAAATGCAACAGCATCATCGTGGACATCCTCGATGGCAAGGTGAACCGCGCAAGACCTGATTTCACACCGGACCGAATCCGGCTTGAACTGCCATGCGCCACATCCTCATTCATGGAATCGGATACGTCGATGTGTGATGGCAGGATCATCTATGCCGATAAACACTTGACCTTCTTTACTCAAAAAGATTATGTAGAGATCCGTGAGGCATATTCCGGAAAATGGACTATCCCTGTCATGGGTGCTGCAAAAGGAAGTCTTTTCAATTACCTCGGCAACCCAAAAGTCAAGCAAGAGAAATTTGAGGCCTACGCGACGGCCTATGGAACCTTGGTGCTGTATTTTAACGATGCGGGCAAAGTCCGTCTTGTCCGAATGAGCACAAATACCCACGAATTCGCTTCTTTCTGCGACTGATGTCTATGTGGTACAGTTGATTTAACTTGGGGATCATCCGGAAATGGTGCGACGGGCGGGCAAAGAATGGCATGCGAGACTGAAAAACTCCTTGCAATCTTATTCAACCCGTGATTCCATCTCCCACAACAATCCCATAGCATGTTCAAATTCCTGTTCCTGTTGCTCCTACCTGTCTTTTCCATTGCACAACCACTGACACAATCCGAACTCGACCGATGCCGAAGTCGGGCAAAAAATGTCGAGATCATCCGCGACAAATGGGGGATTCCGCATGTTTACGGCAAGACGGATGCTGATGCCGTATTTGGGTTGATTTATGCACAATGTGAAGATGATTTCTCGAGGGTGGAAATGAACCATGTAGAGAAACTTGGAAGGTTATCCGAAGTCAATGGGAAGGAAGACATATGGAAGGATCTATATGTCCGCATGATCATTGACTCGGCAGAGGCGGTCGCAGATTACAAAAAAAGCCCGGCCTGGATGAAGCTGCTGCTTGAAGCGTGGGCTGATGGCATAAATTATTTCCTACATCGGAATCCAAACGTCAAACCCGCCCTGCTGAATCGCTTCAAGGCTTGGTATCCTCTGTTATGGACAGATGGCAGCATCGGTGCCATCAATACCGGAAACCTTGGCCCGGGAGATCTGAAGGCATTCTACACCGGAGAAAAAACAAGCGTCTCATTCCTCGATGGTCAGGCAGAAAAAGAAATACTTGGGTCCAATGGATTTGCAATCGGACCCACACGGTCTGCCTCCGGAAACGCACTGCTGTACATCAATCCACACACTACTTTCTATTTCCGTCCGGAAGTGCAGATGGTGAGTGAAGAAGGATTGAATGCCTATGGTGCCGTCACTTGGGGACAGTTCTTCATTTACCAGGGTTTCAATGCCCACTGCGGATGGATGCACACTTCCAGCAATGCAGATGTTTCAGATGTCTACTCAGAAAAGATCACAAAGCAAGGCGATCAATACTTTTACACCTACGAAGGGAAGCTGCTGCCTGTGAAACAGAAACAGATTGTCATTTCATACCTTCAGAACGGCAAACTATCTAAAGAAATATTCAAGGCAAACTACACACATCATGGTCCGGTACTCGCAAAAGAATTGGATGGCGACTGGCTGAGTGTTCGTTCCTACAACCGTTCACTCAACAGTCTGATCCAGAGTTGGTCGCGCACTAAAGCCAAGGGCTTCGAGGAATATAAGAAAGTGATGAGCCTCGCCGGCAATACTTCAAACAATACGGTGTTCGCAGATAACAAAGGGAATATCGCCTACTGGCATGGGAATTACATGCCCATCAGGGATACTTCCTTCAACTGGGGCGAAGCCGTCGATGGAACAACTTCAAAAACCGAATGGAGGGGACTGCACAAAGTAGAGGAGACTGTTCACCTCTATAATCCGAGAAACGGATGGATCCAAAATTGCAACTCAACCCCCTTCAGCGCAGCCGGCAATTTGAGCCCGGAAAAAACGAAATACCCCGGATACATGGCACCTGACGGGGAGAATTTTCGTGGGGTGAACGCTGTCCGCATCCTGGACCGTCTCTCGGAAGTCACAGTCGACAAACTCATTTCTGCAGGATATGACACCTACCTTCCAGCTTTTGAAGTGTTGGTCCCGGAATTGATCAAGATGTTTGAGAGGGATGTCCCTGTCGGTAATATGCTCTACAATGAGATCTCCGGTGCTGTAACGATGTTAAAAGAATGGGATTACCGATTCTCTGAGAGGTCTATTGCAACGACTTTGGCAATAGAATGGGGGCAAAAGTTAAATCCACTGATCCAGCGGGTGTATATCGAACAAGGGCAATCGGATCAAGTGGCTGTTACGAAATTTTTTGCTGCAAATGCATCCCAACAGGACCTCCTTCTTCCTCTTCGCGCAGTAGTGCTGGAACTCAAAGAGAAATTCGGCACCTGGCAGATGCCATGGGGCGACATAAATCGCTACCAACGCCTAACCGGTAATGTGAAGGAAACCTATGATGATGCAAGACCAAGCCTTTCGGTTGGCTTCACAGCCGCAACCTGGGGATGTCTGCCGTCATTTGTCAGCCGGGTGATGCCCCTTACAAAAAAACGCTATGGATACAGTGGCAACAGCTTTATCTGTGCTGTAGAGTTCGGGCAGAAAATCAAGGCTAAATCACTCCTGGCAGGTGGTGTCAGCAAGGACCCGGCTTCCCCGCATTTTGGCGATCAGGCGGATATGTACTCAAAAGGCCGCTTCAAGGATGTGCTCTTTTACCGCGAGGATGTTCTGAAACAGGTAGAAAAAAGGTACCGCCCCGGAGAGTAAAATATGGCCTCTTGCAGATGGCTCCTCTGAAATCTGAGGCTACCGCTTCAGTTCCCGAATCCGGTACTCCTGGATCAATGGCGGGTTTTCAGGTGATAAAGTGAAATACACTTCGAGGTCATTGTTCTCGCATGTCAGGACAAACGACCCGCGCAGGTTATTTTCAGCACGCATTGGACCTACTTTAACAATGGATCCGGCCCTTTTAAACAATTGAATGGATTCTTTTCGCAAGAGTTCAATGGGATGATCAGGAAAAAAATTTTCAGCAAAAATGCCTGACTGTTCCGCATTCTTCCAATCAGGAAGGATCCCCGCCAATTCATTTTTCCGCGTTTCCAGTATCGGCGTCACTTGAACAGATCGCGGTTTCAAGCCACTCAAACGGACCAATGTATCCAATATCTGCATATTCAATGCAGACATAGGCGAATACGTTCTATTGGCTAAGGCAACCACACCGATGCCATAGTCAGGCATGACCTGCCAATGGCTGCCAAAGCCCGGAAGACCCCCGCTGTGCGCTATAAATGTCCTGCCGTCACAATCTCGTGTCCATCGCAGACCATAACAATAAGCAGTTGCAGTAGGACAGGGTCTGCCGCTTGCATATGCATACGCAGCGTTCAGACTTATGATCCGCCAGGGATGGTGCATTTCTCGAACTGAACTGCGCCTGACCGGCCCGGCCTCCATTGCATCCGAAGGAGGCCAGGCGTTAAGATGGAGCAACATGTAGGAAGCAAACTCTTCCACAGAACTCATCATACTGCCCATCGCACCCCATGAACCATCCGGCGTATCATGAAGCAGAGTCTCTTCCAACCAGCGACCCTCCTGCCAGCGATAACCATGCGCAAGCTTTTCAGCGGGAACATCGGCATACTCCCAGGCAGCGTTTTTCATACCCAAGGGCAACCATATCTGTTCTCGAATATACTGCTGATAGGGTTTTTTAGATACCCTGGTGATGATCTTTCCCAACATCGCATAGCCCAGGTTGCTGTATTCATAAGCCGTACCCGGAGCGGTAGAGAAAGATATCTGACCCATAATGAAATCTGTCAATTCTTTGTCCGTATCTGCCAGCTGCCTGTCGCCCCAGGGATTATCCTCCGGAAATCCTGCACCATGTGTCAGTAAATGTCGGATGGTGATGGGTTCAGAATCCTTTGTAGGATAACGGGTCTTATTCAGCTCCGGAATATATAAATGAACAGGATCATCCAAGCGAAGCTTACCCTGATCCCTCAGCTTTAGAATGGCCATCGCCGTGAAACTTTTTGTCATCGAAGCGATCCGGAAAACGGATGAAGAACTGACAGGCGTTTTTCGATTGATATCCGTATGGCCGATATTTACCGTGAAAGCCAAGTTACCGTCAGCGACTACGCCAAGAGACATACCGGGTATGTTGTGCTTTCGTGCGAATTCACTGCAGATATTTTCAACCATTGGGAAATAAGCCTCCAGCATGGATGATACAGACGGCATGGTCGTGTCATTCGCCTGAAGACATACTGCATGAAAAAACATGGCAATAAGGATGAAGATCCGTTTCATGTAGGGATGTGTGAAATGGTTTTCGCCTCGGGGCGAAGGTCAGTATGACAATAATTTTTCAATGGTCGCTTTCAATCGAGACTTGGCTAGAAAAACCTTCTCAAGTTCAGCTGCAAACGGAACCGGTGTGTCCAGACTGGCACAGCGCATCACGGGCGCATCAAGATGGGCGAAGCAATGCTCCCCTATCCAGGCAGATATCTCACCGCCAATTCCGCCTGTGAGGGTATCCTCATGCAGCACCAACACCTTGCCTGTTCTCTTAACGGAAGCATGGATGGCATCAAAATCCAATGGCTGCAACGTCCTCAGATCAATGATGTCAACCGACAAGCCAGGGTGTTGCGCAGCAAATTCCATGGCCCAATGCACGCCACTACCGTATGTGATCACACTGCAGTCACTGCCCTTCTGAACCAGACGGGCTTTCCCGATCTCCGTCTCGTAATAGCCCACCGGCACTTTTCCGCTGATGCTGCGATACAATGCCTTGTGTTCGAAGAACAAGACAGGATTGGGGTCGTTGAATGCCGCTATGAGCAGCCCTTTGGCGTCTTCCGGAGTGGATGGATATACAACTTTCAAGCCGGGCGTATGCGTAAACCAGGCTTCATTGCTCTGGGAGTGGAATGGTCCTCCTCCCACGCCCGCGCCGGTAGGCATACGGATGACCACATCGGCAGACTGGCCCCATCGGTAATGCATCTTGGCCAGGTTATTGACAATCTGATTGAAGCCGGCAGTGACAAAATCCGCAAACTGCATCTCCACCATGCTCTTGTAACCTTCCAGGCTCATCCCCAGTGCAGCCCCGATGATGGCACTTTCGCAGAGCGGAGTGTTCCGCACCCTATCGCTGCCGAATGCGTCGAATAGGCCCTCCGTGATCTTGAACGCACCACCATACTCCCCAATATCCTGCCCCATCAAAACCAGATTCGGATGCCGTTTCATACTTTCCTGCATACCATCCCGGATGGCATCTATGAATCGAAGCTCGACAACCTCTGAGGATTTGACTGATGCTGGTACGGGAAACCGCCTTGACTTTCCCGCTATCAGACTAGAATCATCCGAAGTGATTTTAGCCACAGGCGCGTATACATCGCCCGTCTCTTCAGCAATATCAGGTTCAAAAGTTCCTGACGCAAGGCCCGCTTTCACAGCATTTTCGATGTATAAGCGGAATTCCTCACGGATTTCATTGACTTGGTCGTGCAGTAGAATGCCAGTTGTTTCAAGATAGCGCTCAAAATTGACAACAGGATCCTTCTCTGCCCATTCGTCAAAGAGGTGTGAGGGTACGTATTTGGTACCGCTTGACTCTTCATGCCCACGCATACGGAAAGTCATGCACTCTACAAGGTATGGTTTCTGATTGCGTATGCAGTGGTCTCGTACACCCCTGATGGTATCATAAACCGTCAGGATGTTATTCCCGTCGATCTGGATCCCATCCATGCCATATCCGATTGCACGATCCACTAAGTTCTTGCAACGATATTGCTCGTTGACAGGGGTACTGAGTCCGTAGCCATTGTTCTCGATGACGAAAATCACGGGCAGGTCCCAAACGGCAGCTACATTGAGTGCTTCATGAAAATCACCTTCCGAAGTACCGCCATCACCGGTGAAGGCAAGAGATGCCTTCTGTACTTTTTTAAGTTTATATGCGAGCGCCGCTCCCCCGGCCAAAGCAAGCTGCGGACCGAGGTGGGAGATCATCCCACAAACATGATGATCAGCGGACCCGAAATGAAAACTTCGCTCCCGGCCTTTGCTGTATCCATCTTTCCGGCCCTGCCATTGTTTAAAGAGTTTTTCAAGGGGCATATCCCTGGCGGTGAAAACACTCAGGTTTCGATGCAACGGCATGATCCATTCGTCAGGCCGCATGGCTAAAGTCGCTCCCACAGATATGGCTTCCTGTCCGATTCCGCTGAACCACTTGGAGATACGTCCCTGGCGAAGAAGTATCAGCATCTTTTCTTCGATCATCCGGGGCAGAAGCATCTGCCTGTAAAACCTGACCAGGTCGGTATCCGAAAGATCCTTTCTGTCAAAGTTCAACATGATTTGAAATTATGCAGTCTATGTCTCAGTCAAAAATACCTGACGTAAAAGCACGTACCCTGACAAGTCTTTTCTGACAGTCAGTCTTTATTTTTTAGAAAAAGCCTTATCCACGGCCTCCAGCAATGTCACTATTATTGAAACTATCAGGCTGAAACCAAGTGCCCACCAGAACCCATCGACCTCGAATCCATCAACGATCCTGGCACCAAACAACACAATGAGTGCATTGATGACAAGAAGAAAAAGCCCCAACGTGACAAGTGTGATCGGGATTGTAAGAAATACCAGAACAGGCTTGACAAAAGAATCCAGCAAAGCCAGCACCGCTGCTGCGATCAACGCCGATGTATAATCCCTTATGTGTATGCCCGGCAAGACATACGAAGCAATGATGATGGCCACCCAGGTGAAAAACAATCGAAGAATGAAACCCATAATGGTAATTTCAATCAAGTTAGCAAAATAAATCAAGCCGCACCATAGATATGGGATCCATGATGCCCGGCAACTTATACCACGACAAGTTCATAGAAATCCTCTTCCCGGAGATATTTCTGTGCCAGGGCATTAAGTGCTTCCGGACTGATGTCGCGGATCGTTGTCAGCGTTTCATAGAAGTATTGCTCATCGAGTCCGTTCAGGATGATATTCTTCCAGCGACCAATGATCTGGAATGGTCCGTCAAGATCACCCAATATGGTACCCATTAGATAATTCTTCACCATCATCATTTCATCTTCCGGTATCTCTTCTTCCCGAAGCCTCTTCATCTCATGGTATACTTCTTTAATCGTATCCTCGCAAACATCCCTTCCGGCCTCCGTGCTGATGACCCATGCACTATCGCCGATATGATTCTGCAAGTAACTGTAGATGCCATAAGTATATCCCTTATCCTCCCGGATATTGTCCATCAGCCTCGAACCAAAGAATCCTCCTAAAAGAGTATTCAGCACCATTGCCTGTTTGTAGTCGGGATGGTGGCGGTTTGGAAATGGCCTGGCGATCCTGACCGCTCCCTGCAGACCTTCGGGGTCATTGATGATGCGGTTTTTTTTCTGTGTGGATGGAATGACGGGATACTGAATCTCCGGTAAAGCCTCTTTATTAAGTGGCAGTTGCCCAAAATGTTGATTGAGCTGGTGGTGAATATCTGAAGGAAGAATTCCTGCTACAAAAATCACGCAACGTCCTCTGCCGTAGTAACGTTCATAGAATGACATGATCGCATCCCGGTCAAGGGCATCATACGTCTCAAGTGTGCTGTATTTGCCATAAGGATGGTCATGGCCATACAGATACTCATCAATTTGCCGGTTAGCCACCACTTCGCATTTCTTCAGGTTCACCTCAAGGCGTTGCTTCATGTTCTGCTTGTAGATATCCAGCTCATGCTGGGGGAATGTCGCATCGGTGATGAGTTCCCGCATTACAGGTAACAATTCATGCAAGTGCTTCGTCAGGCAGTGGAGTATGATGTTCGAAGTTTCATTATAGCAGTTTCGGTTGAGATAAGACCCGAAATAATCGAAATGCTCGTTGATTTCATACGCAGTTCTTTTCGAACTGCCATTCTTGAGCAGGAAGTTTGTTGCGGCGGCAATACCGTTCTGACCCTCATACCAATCCCCTGCAAAAAAAACCATCTCGAGCTGAAGGACCTCTTCCGCGCCAGCATCGATGGCATACACTTCCACTCCATTATCAAGGATGTATTTCGTGTATGGCTTCAGTTCAAGCCTCAAGTCAACCGCGTCCTTAATGGGTGGTGGGATTTTTCGATCCAATATACTGGGCAATGACATATTAGGAAAATATTATAAGTCGGTTATAAAATCATAGATACGGGTCTAAATTGGTCTTACGGGCAGCGAATGATCCATTGCGACTTGATAAAACTCCGCGATGGAGGATGCCGTACCGCAGGACAAGCAGGTCAGTTGCCCGATAGTTTTCTCTAAACTGCTGAACGCATAGTCCGGATCATTACTCCGACAGGTAATAAAGCGTATTGCTGTTCTCCGGGCGGAATATTTGACGGCACTCTTTCAGAATCTCCTCGGCAGTGACCGACTGATATTTTTTCAATTCAGTATTCATAAGGTCTGCATCTCCCAACAATTCGTAATATGCAAGACTTGAAGCGCGACTCATGACACTCATATCCTCAAAGGCCATGATGCTTTCGGTCTTGTTTTTCACCTTCTGCAGCTCTTTTTCTTCCACCAGATCCGTCCGCATCTTCTCCAAAACATCTTCCACAGCTGCTTCAGCGGTCCTGATATCGACTCCGCGTACTAATTTCCCTTCGATGGTCAAAAGGCCTGTATCATGGCTTCCAAAATGATAGCAGTCGATATTGCTGAAGATTTTCTTGTCTTTCACCAATGACTCATACAGTCTGGAAGAACCACCGCCACCGAGCATATCCGTGATGAGATCCGCGGCATAATAACGCGGATCCATTCGCGCAGACATATGCCAGGTCTTATAGAATGCATCCAAAGGCACTTTTGCCTTCACCTCCATTCTCCTTTCTTCGACCTGTTGCGGCTCTCCTGGAAGATTGCGCTCATAGCGCAGTCCCGGGGCAATGCCACCGAACCATTTCTCTGCCAGCATCCTGACCTGATCGACATATACGTTGCCTGCAACTACAAGGATCGCATTTGACGGCGTATAATGCTTGAAGAAAAAACGCTTTACATCATCCAGCTCTGCCTTCTCGATATGCCTGAGTTCACGACCGATCGTCATCCAGCGGTAAGGGTGCTGCTTGTAGGCCAGTTCCCTGAGGATCTTCCATACATCTCCGTAGGGCTTGTTGATGTAGTGTTCCTTGAATTCTTCCGAGACCACTTTTCGCTGCACATCCAGGCTCTTCTCGCTGAACGCAAGACTCAGCATACGATCGCTCTCCAACCAGAAAGCGGTTTCGAGATTTTCTGCCGGCAGCTGACAGTAGTAATTGGTAAGGTCATTGGTGGTGTACGCGTTGTTCTCCCCACCTGCAACCTGCAAGGGTTCATCGTAAACGGGGATGTTGACAGAGCCGCCAAACATCAGGTGCTCGAAAAGATGTGCAAAACCGGTATGAGTAGGCTCCTCGTCTCTTGCCCCGACATCATACAGGACGTTGACAACTGCCATGGGCGTACTATGGTCCTGATGGACGAGCACTTTAAGTCCATTGGAAACTGTGAATCGCTCGTATTTAATCATGATGCAAATATCTGATGAATGTCCGAAAGTTCAGGACATTGATTCAGGCCAAAAAGAAAAGCCACCCCAAGTGTTTTCGAGTGGCTTTTCTTTTTCAGTAGAATGGAGATTTAGAGTTTTACACCCACCGTCATGAATCCATTTCTCGACTCTGACGTCATGATCCCGGGACCCGGATATCCTCCGGCACGGCGGGTGAAATACGCCTCGTTGAAAAGATTGTTGATGCCGGCCTTGACAAATAGTTTTTGCGAAAATCTGTACGTCCCACTGAAATCAATGATGTCATATGCGGGAATCAGCCCATTGACGCCGTTTGCAGTGGGAGTGACTGTATTATTAGCATCCGTGAATGCGTCAGACACATAGCTGTATTGCGCCGTCAGGGTGAGTTTCTTCCGGACATATGTGAGACCTGCCCTGTGGATCTGGCGCGGAGCGTTTTCTACTCTTTTGCCTTTCAGATTCGTCTCAACCAATACATTGCCCTGCTTTGTCACCACACGGAATTCCTGATACCTGGCATCAATGAAAGCTAAGGAAATAAAAACACTTAGATTCCCGAATCGGGTATTTGGCAGCCAGGCCTTCACCGGACTGAATTCGACCAAAGCCTCCACTCCACGGCTATTACTATTGCCCACATTGGTCCGGTAGTTATAGAAGCTTCCGTCTTGGCGTTGTTGCGAGATGCCGCCAATGCGATTGTTGTATTGCAGGAGATACCCGCTGATGTCAAAAAAAAGATGATCGCGGATCCTTCCCCGATATCCGAGGTCGATATTATACCCTTTCGCATCCTGTAAATCCTGATCAATAACATCAATGGACGGGTTGCTTGTCAGATCGCTAAAAAGCACCGGACGATACGCATGCGAGTAGTTGGCATAAATTTCCGTCATCCCGATATGGTATTCCGCACCAATGCCGGGCAGAACGAAACGGCGGATACGATCCTGATCACCTATTTTGATCTCCGTATTCCCCGAGATATTTAAACGTCCTTCTGCGGTATTCCGGATATGCTCCACCCTAAATCCAGGGATGATCAACAGGCGTTTCCCAAGTCTGAAAATATTTTCAAAAAAAACTGCAGCGTTGAAGGTCGTGAACTGTAAGTCTGTCGGATATTCCCCGAGTGTTGTCAGGCTGAAATCGGATCCGGTATCCCCCTTGCCATTCTGCCGCCGGTGGGTACTTCCATTAAAAAATCTCATGCCTGCAGACAGCGTTTGCTTTGTTTTGCCAATGGTATAATCGCTTATATACCTCGCTTCTGCGCCGATGTTTTTGTATCGGTCCACGTCGGTCCGCCGGTTATTGTACTGCAGGGTCAACGCATTCACCGTATCCGGTATGTTAGGTGTTTGCATGAATCCTACACTATTGCGTACTCCATCCATGCCGAAGAGTTTTACATTCAGCCTGCTCTTCTCGTTTATTTCGTAATCCAGCGTAAAGGCTGCCATGCTCCATGTTACTCCGAACCAGTTGCGTTTCCGTATACTTTGGTAAGGATCCTTTGTAAACTGTTCATCTGTCAGCCCGCCAGGCTGGCTATTAGAATAGTTGAAATGTGTCATTTCCACACCAGCCCTGAGTTTCGGACTCATTTTCCAGCTGTATTTTGCAAAGCCCGTATTGACGCGAAAGCCGCTGTTATCCCTAAAACCATCTCCGCGGCGGTGATCCCAGAATGCATAGTAGTTCGATTTTGCAGTCTGTCCACCGATCGCATTGTAAGAGTTGAACAACCCAAAACTGCCGGCAGTCTGTTGGGACTCGTATTCAAATGGCTTCCCGGATTCGCTGCCATCTTTGAGGATGAAGTTGACAAGCCCTCCGAACTGCGGACCATATTGCAGACTTGCCGCGCCACGCACTACCTGGATGCGCTGAACGGCATTCAACTGCGGCGTATAATATGCTTCGGGATATCCGAATGGATCACTGCTGATATCATACCCGTTCTGACGAAGGTTGAATTCCCAGCTTCTGTTTGGACTGAGTCCACGTGCTGCAATACCTATCTGTATGCCGCTTGGATCGCTTTCCCATACCTGTATTCCCGGGACTTTTGCCATCACCTGCCGCATGGTGTTGGTGACCACATTGCCCTGTACGTTATCCATTACGATCAGTGAATTTTTTTTTCCTGCATTGATCGTAGTACCCACGATCTCCGGCAGGAAATGTATATCGGCACGTGTATTACGGCCAACGAGGTTTATCTCCTGGAGATATTTGATATGAGTGTTCATGGTATCCTTACCTAAAGAACTTTTTTCTTGAGCTACAAGACCATAGGCCGAAAGCATTAATATCACAATCATGTTAAAATCCCTCATCCCCCTTATTTTAAAATGCAAATCTCCGATACGGAGTCGCCTCAACGTTTACGAAAAGAGAAATCCGGTTTACGGAAGACGGAAAAATGGACGCCAGAGGATTGGCATCCATTGGCATTATCTGAGAATGCTCAAGGGTTTCATATAAATCAATATGATCTCCCCATCACGGGATACCAGAAACCTCAGTTTACCACCTGCATGCTGCATGATGGACTTGTAAGTGGTGATATTATTAGAAAAGTTGGAGTTGATGCCAATGATGATATCCCCTGACTTGAAGCCGGCCTTTTCTCCTGGAGATTTTTCCACCACATCTTCCACAACGCACCGGCCATTAACAAAATAGATCCCTAACCCGGTATATGCATAGTCAAACGGCTCCTTCAAACTGTTATTCGGTGTGATGTGGATCTCCCGTTTGTCGTAGTTCAAGATGGTATTGAATCGACGTAAAATTTCGTTGCCGATGAGTCCGCCGAGGAAGGGGTATGACGTGACGTTAAATTGGTCTTCAAACAGAAAAGTAGGTACATTCCTGAATTTATACGGTCCGACACGAAGACCTTTCACGGTGGTCAGCCGCATGGTCATCTTCCCTCCGACGCCCTCGGCCTGTGTCACCAAGGGTTCTTTTCTTTTCCTGCGTAACAAAGCGCTATCACGAACAAATTCTTCGGAAAGCAAAAACGCGAGTCCGGCACCGGTATCAAAATAAAACCTGGATGCCATATCACGGGCATCATTGAAGTGAAGTGTTTGGATAGGTATGCTTGTCAGCAATGGTCGAAGCAAATGCCCTCGCTTGGGATACTTGAACGCACCCTTGGTGTAGACCTCCATGTGCATTGAATCATAGTCTAACCCAACGATATAACGTTTAAAAAAACTATACCCGATGATGCCATCGACCTTTATGCCATAGACACTGGTGAGGATATCGTAATCGTTGATATGGAAATCAAGGCTGTCGATCGTCAAGCCCGGCATATGCAGTTTTGCACCATACAGGAATTTCACTCTTCGGATCCCTGCGATACCCCTGATGGTCTTATCGGAAGGCTGCAGCATGATGCCCAGTTCCACGCATGTGGATGAATCAAGAGAAATGCCTCCGCTCCCCGTATCCAGGATGAAATTCAGGCTGTCAGGATGATCATTGACACTCGCCTTGATGTACACCACACCACCGGTTAGGCTTGACATGGGCACAATGGTCAACCGCATAGCGGGCATTTCGACAGATCTTTCCTGAGCCATCAACGGATTCGCCGGGGGAAGACCAATCAATGTCAATAAAAAAATCGAAAGATGCTTCACCATGGTTCACGGTATGATCTGAAATCACTTGATCTGATTTGCTGCCTCTCCTTAAAGTTACAGCACCCCCCCATCTAAAAACCAAACTGCCTCGAGCATTGTTGTCAGGATTCAAGGAACTTTTCCTGTTGTACATTTGTAATAAGGTTGATACAGATAAAAACATGAACAAAAGATCGGATCTATACAAAAAGGCACTGGCATTTGAGTTCTTGACTGCAGAAGAAGGACTTTTGCTTTTCAGGGAAGCGCCTTTGACAGAGCTGATGCAGATCGCAGATGAGATGCGCAAGATCTCCGTACCACATGGAAAAGTGACCTGGCAGATCGACCGCAACGTCAATACGACGAATGTCTGCGTGGCTAACTGTAAATTCTGCAACTTCTATCGTATCCCTGGCCACGGTGAAGCTTATATCACTGACATGGAAACTTACAGGGTGAAGATCGCGGAGACCCTCAAGTTTGGTGGAGATCAGCTATTACTACAAGGTGGTCATCATCCCGAACTGGGGCTTTCATTCTATACGGATACCTTCCGAAAGATAAAAGCTGAATTCCCGGACATCAAACTGCATGCCCTCGGTCCACCGGAAGTCGCGCACATCACAAAGCTGGAGAAATCAAGCCATCGTGAAGTATTAAAAGCACTCAAGGAGGCCGGCATGGATTCCCTTCCGGGGGCGGGTGCTGAGATCCTTGTGGATCGTGTTCGCCGGCTGATCAGCAAGGGAAAATGTGGCGCACAGGAGTGGCTTGATGTCATGGCTGAAGCACATCAGCAGCATATCACCACTTCGGCTACAATGATGTTCGGTCATGTGGAGACCTTGGAAGAACGTTTCGAGCATTTAGTGAAGATTCGCGAAGTGCAACATCGGAAGCCAGAAACCGCCAAGGGCTTTCATGCCTTCATCCCTTGGACCTTTCAAGATGTGGACACGCTCCTCACTAAGATCAGGGGCGTTCAAAACCTCACAACTCCGGAGGAATATATCCGCATGATCGCCATCAGTAGGATCATGCTCCCCAATATCAAAAACATCCAGGCATCCTGGCTCACTGTCGGAAAGCAGATCGCACAAATCTGTCTGCATGCAGGTGCCAATGATTTCGGCAGCATCATGATTGAAGAAAATGTTGTAAGCGCCGCAGGGGCTCCCCATCGCTTCACTTACAAGACCATGCAGGATGCCATCCGGGAAGCCGGTTTCGAACCTCAGCTGCGCAATCAGCAATACGAATGGCGACAGTTACCAGAAACAATAGAGGAACAAGTGATCGAATACTGATTCAGGAACTAACGCCGTCAAGGAATTATTTAAGTGATTTGACAGCCTGCCACATAGCCTTCGCTACAATCAGGTTTCCTTCAGCATTTAGGTGA
>CAJBPC010000705.1 GCA_903957405.1 uncultured bacterium
GAACTGTCGATGAAAGTGGCCGGTACACTCATCGAGCAGATAGAACATCTTTCGAAGATCGCAGCGGAATTCTCAGAGTTCGCGAATATCGGTAACCTCAGCAATGAGCATTTCGACCTCCATGAGGTGCTGGATTCGTTGATGTCTTTGCACAGCCTGAATGAGAAGGTCGAGATTTCCTGGCATCGGCCGGAGGGGATGGCGATGGTGAAAGCCGACCGGACACAAATGAATCGATTGTTCACCAATCTGCTGCAGAACGCCATTGAGGCCATTCCCGACGACAGGCAGGGCGTCATCAGGATACTGGAGGAGTTTGAAGACGGTGTGGTACGCATCAGCGTTTCAGACAATGGGGTGGGCATTCCTGCCGCCATGCAGTCGCGGATCTTCACGCCCAACTTCACGACCAAAACGTCAGGTACCGGGCTCGGACTAGCCATGTGCAAGGGGATCGTAGAGCAGGCGAGGGGTGAGATATGGTTCGAGACGAAGGCCGGGGAGGGCACGGTTTTTCATATCACCTTACCCTATGAGAAGAGCTGAGTCGCCGGATCATTCAAATCAGACAACACCCTGCCTTGGAGTCCTCCATGTGGCCCTCAGCCTGTGTCGACTTTGGCTCGGAATGGATGCGTGGTCATGTGCAGGGATAGGGATGGCGTGATTTTTTTTGTATTTATGGTTAACGCTTCAGCCCCGACTTTCTGTTCTCGAGATATTCCCTGATTTCCATTCCAGACATACTGCTCAGGTTGAATGCTTTGGTGAGTCCTCCTTTTTGTGCAGCGAGTACGCCAAATCGAATATCGCGAAATCCTTCGGCCGAGTGTGCATCCGGATTGATCGATAGCCGTACCCCTTTGTTCATGGCCGACTGGATCCATGACCAGTCGATGTCGAGCCTTCGCGGGTGTGCGTTGATTTCTATGGTGACATGGTGGGCTGCGCAAGCATCGATGATGCGCAGGTGATCGACCGGGTATCCCGGTCGGCTCAGTAAGAGTCGTCCTGTCATGTGACCGAGGATCGTGGTGTATGGATTTTCAATGGCCGTCAGCAGTCGTTGCATGGCTTTTTCTTCCGTCATCTTGAGGTTTGAGTGGATCGAAGCGATGACGAGGTCGAAGGTGGCGAGCACTTCATCGGGGTAGTCCATCCTACCATCGCCGAGGATGTCGCATTCAATGCTTTTGAAGATGTGAAAGGGTGCGAATGCACTATTCAGTGCGTCTATCTCGGCATGTTGTTCCAAGATTTTTTCTATGCTCAGTCCGCCCGCATAGCTAGCCGAACGGCTGTGGTCGCTGATGACGAGGTATTCCATCCCCATTCCGATGCATGCCTTAGCCATGTCGCTGATGGATTGGCTGCCGTCGCTCCAGGTACTGTGCGAATGTATGATGCCTTTAATGTCAACCACTTCGATGGTGTCTTTCAGCATGCCGGTCCTGGCCTGTGTGATGACGGACTCATCTTCTCTTCTGCATGCTGGAATGAATGGCAGTCCTGCCGACCGGAAGATGTCCTCTTCATCTTTGTATGATCCCAGTTCGTTATGGAGGGGACCCCATGCTTCTCTGAATGCGCTGCTGCAGCTGGTCTCGAACAATCGCTTTGCGAATGTATCATTCGTTGCATGATGGAATGTGACGGGAATATTTTCCGGTCCGCGAAAGCGAGAGGCACCGTCTGTGGATTCGATTTGCGAATATCCGTTGTCCGCAAGAAATGATGACAGTTGTCCCGGGGGGGCGGTAGTGATCCATTCGAGCGCATCGAGGACGACGGATTGCATTCTGAACGCGCCGGTGACGGCGAAGCGGCTTTCCGGGATTTTCTCACGGATGGCCTTTTCGAAGGATTCGGCATAGGTGCAGACTTCGGCGTATAGGAATTTATCTTTATGCCGGAGTAAGAATTCGATGGCTTCTTTCACGTTTTGTTGTGTCTTTGCTCCGAAACCCTTGTACATCAACAGGCGGTTTTCCTGGCATGCATACAACAGTTCTCCGATGCTTTCGATGCCCATTTCCTTCCAGATGGTGGCGATTTTTTTTGGGCCGAGACCCTTTACCTGCAAGAGTTCCAGCACGCCTGTCGGGGTGCTGGCGATGATGTCGTCCAGTGCTTTAAGTCTGCCGGTATCTAGGATTTCGAGTATCTTCTTTGCTGTTGAATCTCCTATGCCTTTTTGTGCGGCGATGCTGTTGCGGTCCATTTCCGGCAGTGGATCTTTCAGTTGTTCGATGTTGTATGCCGCGATGGAATATGATTTGGCGCGAAAGGTGTTTTCTCCATGTATGTCCATGAGTTTGGCGAGCATGGAAAACTGGTCTGCGATGAAGTAATTGTCCATGGGTGGGAAATTAGATGATTGGACTGACATAAAAAAAGTCCCGCTTCGGGCGGGACAAGATAACATTTCCAAGAGGTCTTTTCAGGAGTTCTTGGCAGCGGCTTTTTTAGCGACACTTTTTACTGCGGCTTTCTTGACGGCCTTTTTAGCAGCGGGTTTTACTGCGGCTTTGGCGACGGCTTTAACGGCAGCTTTTTTAACAGCTTTTTTAGCTACTTTTTTTACAGCAGCTTTTTTTACGGCCTTTTTAGCTGCGGGCTTTGCAGCAGCCTTGACCGCCGCTTTTTTTACAGCTTTTTTTGCAGTTGCCATTTTGTTTACAGAATTTAATGGTTAGTAAAAAAAAATGCAGTTTAAAAGTATCAACACTTTTAAATCCTGCAAAATCTTTTTTGTATTCTGTAAGATGCGTGGCGATGGGTCAGCCGGCGATCTCTGCAGCGGAAACGGAAACGATGGTTTTATCGCCTTTCGTTTTTCTGAATTCCACAACGCCTGTTGCCAGTGCGAAGAGTGTGAAATCCCTGCCGACGCCTACGTTCTTGCCGGGGTGGTATACGGTCCCGCGCTGGCGCAGGATGATATTGCCTGCAAGTGCGGCTTGTCCGCCGAATATTTTTACGCCGAGTCTTTTGCTTTCTGAATCACGGCCGTTTTTTACACTGCCTTCGCCTTTTTTGTGAGCCATAGCTTGCGGTTTGAGTATTGGTTAATGGGGTGTACAGATGATCAGGCGATCGATGAGATCTTGAGTTGGGTGTACACGGTGCGGTGACCTTTTTTCTTACGGAAGCCCTTTCTTCTTTTCATTTTGAAGGCGATGACCTTGTCACCTTGTCTTTCTCCGATGATTTCGGCGCTTACTTTCACCGTGATGTCTGAGCCGATGGTCAGTTTGCCCGCATCGTCGACCAGCAAAACCTCCGTGAAATCGATCTTGTCTCCGGTGTTACCCTCGATGTGCGGAACATAGAAGCTTTGACCTTCCTTGACCCGGAACTGTTGACCTGCTATTTTAACAACTGCGAACATAGTCTTCCAAAATTTAGGATGGCAAAGGTAGGGAATTTCCCTGTAAATCAAATTAAAGAAACAAAAAATCTTGCATTTTAGGTCCGTTCAATGTCTGAGGAAAAAAATATCTTTGTTCTTCAACGATGCCAACTTCCCATGAAGATCAAGTCCTTCCTGGCCCGGCCATTCGCCAGTTATATCCATAAACAGATCCGCAAAGGTATGGCGACCGCGGCAGAGGACCAGAAAAGGATCCTCAGGGAGCTTGTGAAAACGGGCCGATCCACCGAATTCGGTCAGGAGCACCATTTTCGTGAGATCGATGACCATGACGCTTTCCGACAGGGGGTGCCTGTCAGGGATTACGAGATGATCCGTCCCTGGATAGAAAAGATCAAGGAAGGGCGTCACAATGTCTTGTGGAAGGGGTTGCCCATTTATTTCGCCAAGACATCCGGCACGACGAGCGGGGTGAAATACATCCCCATCACCAAGGATTCCATCCCCAACCACATCAATACGGCGCGCAATGCCCTGCTGTGCTACATGGCTGAAACGGGCAACCACCTTTTTGCCAACGGAAAGATGATCTTTTTATCCGGTTCTCCGGAATTGGAGCGTGTGGGCGGGGTGCCTACCGGCCGCCTCAGTGGGATCGTCAACCATCACATACCGAGTTATCTGCGAAAGAACCAGCTTCCGAGTTACACCACCAATTGCATTGAGGATTGGGAGACCAAGCTCGACAAGATCATCGAGGAGACGATGGGGCAAGACATGACATTGATCAGCGGCATCCCTCCCTGGATGCAGATGTACTTTGACCGCCTCATAGAGCGGAGCGGTAAGCCCGTCAAAGAACTCTTCCCCAATTTCTCCATCATGGTGCATGGGGGGGTGAACTTCCTGCCGTACCGGAGCAACCTCATGCAGTCGATCGGTGGGTCGGTGGATACGCTCGAGACTTTTCCTGCATCCGAAGGTTTTTTTGCGTTCCAGGATACGCCGGACCATGGCAATGGCCTGCTGCTGAACACTGATTCCGGTATCTTCTTCGAATTCGTACCCGCGCAGGAGATCTTCCATGAGAAGCCGACGCGATTAGGGCTACACGAGGTGAAGACGGGTGTGAACTACGCGCTAGTCATCAGCAACAATGCGGGACTTTGGGGTTATAATATCGGGGATACGGTGCGTTTCGTCTCCCTCGATCCCTATCGCATCGAAGTGACGGGGCGCATCAAGCATTTCATTTCCGCCTTTGGCGAGCATGTCATCGGCGAAGAGGTGGAGTACAGTCTGATCAAGGCCGCGCAGGAAGCAGGTTGCGGCATCGTGGAGTTCAGTGTCGCCCCGCTGATACCATCAGGCGACGGGCAGCCCTGTCATGAGTGGTTCGTTGAATTCGAGCGTATTCCGGACGATCTGGAGCAATTTGCACGGCAGGTCGATATAAACCTGCGGCAAAAAAATATTTATTACGACGACCTTTTACGGGGAAATATCCTTAGGCCTTTGGTCATCAGGCCATTGCAGAAGAATGCCTTCATCTCATACATGCGCTCCATTGGAAAACTCGGCGGACAGAACAAGGTGCCCCGGCTCAGCAATGACCGGATTCTTGCGGATGCGCTGAGTCCTTATGTTATTTCCGCCTAAAGAACGTTATTTTTAATACATGAATTCAGGCCAACCCCAATCCGTCCATATGGCCGGTAACACGATAAGAGCGCCACGCAAGCGCATTGCCATCTTCGGATCCACGGGCTCGATCGGCACGCAGGCGCTGGATGTGATAAAATCCAATACCGATCGGTTCGAGGTGTCGATCCTTACCGCCCAAAGCAACCACGGCCTGCTTATCGAGCAAGCGCTCCGCCATCAGCCGCATACGGTGGTGATCGGGGATGACTCCAAATACGACGTGGTCAGAGAGGCGCTTTCTGGCAAGGGCATCCATGTGATGGCGGGTCCGGCATCGATCGAGGAGGCGGCCGGTTTCGAAGATTACGACATGATGCTCGCTGCGATCGTAGGGTTCGCCGGGCTCCGGCCCACGCTGCGGGCCATAGAATCCGGAAAGCATATCGCGCTTGCCAACAAAGAAACGCTGGTCGTTGCCGGAGACATCGTGATGCAGAAGGCGATTGAAAAGCGGGTGCCTGTGATACCGGTCGATTCGGAGCATTCCGCGATCTTCCAGTGCCTTGTCGGAGAACTCCAGAACCGCATCGAGAAGGTCGTATTGACGGCCTCCGGCGGACCATTTTTGGGAAAGAAGCCCAATTTTCTGGTGAATGTGAAGCGCGATCATGCGCTGCGTCATCCCAATTGGACGATGGGTGCGAAGATCAGCATCGATTCGGCCACGCTCATGAACAAAGGGCTCGAGATGATCGAGGCCAAGTGGCTCTTCAACCTGAAGCCCGAGCAGATCCAGGTGGTCGTGCATCCACAGAGCATCATCCACAGCATGGTGCAGTTCGAGGACGGCAGCATCAAGGCGCAGATGGGACTGCCTGACATGAAACTGCCCATCCAATACGCGTTGGCCTATCCGGGCAGGATCCCCAACGAGTTTCCCCGCTTCGATTTCACCAAAACGAGTAGCCTCACCTTCGAGCAGCCCGATCTGAAGACATTCCGCAATCTGGCCATTGCCGGGGAGGCGATGTACAAGGGCGGGAACGCACCGGCGGTGCTCAATGCCGCCAACGAGATCGCAGTCTTCGGATTCCTGCACAACCGCATAGGCTTCCTTGAGATGACCGATGTGATCGAACAGACGATGGCCAAAATGCCATTCATCCAGCGACCCACGCTACAGGAATATTTTGAAAGCGACGCGGAGGCACGTAATTTTGCCGCCTCACTCCTGAAGATGTAATGACATCAGCACAGACGTTTTTCATTCCCTTTAACAAACAGGAACACTGATATGAATCTATTGCAGATATTAATTGACATCAACTGGCAGGCCGTCGGTTTGCAGGCAGGACAGCTGATTTTGTCGTTATCGATCCTTGTGATCCTCCATGAGCTGGGTCATTTCATACCCGCGAAGCTCTTCCGTTGCAGGGTGGAGAAATTTTATCTTTTCTTCGATCCCTGGTTCTCGATCTTCAAAAAGAAGGTCGGGGAGACGGAATACGGGGTCGGCTGGCTTCCGCTTGGCGGCTATGTGAAGATTGCCGGCATGGTGGATGAGAGCATGGACAAGGAGCAGTTGAAAAAGCCGGCAGAGCCATGGGAGTTCCGCAGCAAGCCGGCCTGGCAGCGGCTGATCATCATGATCGGCGGTGTGACGGTCAACGTACTGCTTGCCTTCGTCATCTATGCGATGGTGCTGTTCACATGGGGGGAGACCAAGCTGCCCATGTCGGAGATGAAGGACGGCGTCTGGTGTGTCGACAGCCTCGCCAATGAACTCGGATTGCAGAACGCGGATAGGATCCTTGCCGTGAATGGGAAGCCTGTGAAGTATTTTGAGGATTTGAATGCGGAGGTGTTATTGGGGGAGACCGTCACGGTGGAGCGCAATGGTCAGGTGCAGGAAGTGGCTTTACCGGTCAACCTGATCGAGAAGCTTGTGGAGACACGCCGTCGGTCTCCGCTGTTCATGCCCCGGATCCCTGCGCTGGTCGGTGAGATCTCTGATACCGGAAATGCTAAACACTCAGGTCTTCTGGTCAATGACCAGATCGTGGGTTTGGATGGAACACCGGTCAGGTATTTCGATGAGATCAGGCCCATGCTCGCCGGAAGGGAAGGGGATACTGCCAAGATAGGGGTGGTGCGGGATGGAAAGTCTCTTGAATTGTCGACCGTTTTGGGAAAGAACGGAGCCATCGGCTTCTTCCCCATGATGCCGTCGATGACCGACCTCGAAGCGATGAAGATGTATGCTTTTGAAAAGAAGCAATACGGATTCTTCGAGTCTTTTCCCGCCGGTGTCAGGAAGTCGGTCGAAAAGCTCAAATCATATGTAGCGCAGTTCAAAAAGATCCTCAACCCTTCCACCGGAGCGTACAAGGGTGTCGGGGGCTTCAAGTCGATGGGATCCATCTTCCCCAAGCACGAGTGGGATTGGGAAGTGTTTTGGAATATCACCGCCTTTTTCTCCATCGTACTCGCGTTCATGAACCTGTTGCCGATACCGGCATTGGATGGTGGACATGTGATCTTCACCTTGTATGAAATGATCACCCGCCGGAAACCCAATGAGAAATTCCTTGAGTATGCCCAGATCGTGGGTATGATCTTCCTATTCGGATTGTTGATCTATGCGAACGGAAATGACATCTTTGGCTGGGGGAGCGGGAGGTGACCCGTCCTCACGGATGCGTGTCGAGACGTTATTCAGATAACCACCTGCACATCCGGTCGCAGATGAGCCTGTTTTGAACCTTTATAAATAAATCAGTACCTTTGTGCATTCGGGGCTGACCGGTTTTGACAGCGCAGATCTTTGTAAGCAAGCATGCAGTGCGATGGTTGTTCCGCACTTAAATCTCTCCGACCGAACCATAAATGGCAATACACAGTATGCCATGGCTGCCTAATCAGTGATTAAGTAGTCATTAGGGCCGCCGAACGGGTAGACCTGTGACCAAGTTCCGCCGCCGACTCAAAAAGAACACGGGGTGCTGTAACGGAAGGCTGTGACCGTTGCAAAAGACCATCCAGCTAAGAGGATGTTTGGTTCGTCCGGTTCCTGACATCTTCCGACAATCAATGCCGGAATAAGCATGTAGAAAACTTATGGTGAATGTGTTTGGACGTGGGTTCGAATCCCACCAGCTCCACAAATGGGAATGATTTCAAATCATTCCCATTTTTTTTCCCCGGAACGTACTTCCCCCAAAATCAATTTCTCGCCTCTACACTATCCTATATCCCATGCTGCCGACTTGTGTTTGCAGCATCCCTGCGGATTGTCTGAACACCCCTTGAATGCCTGCCCCTCGGCGCATTTCGGTTTTGCAATAGTTTCCTGGCAGATGCTTCCTGGATGATCCACATGAACGGAAATGCTTTATTTCGATCCATACCCGCTGATCCGTGTTTCAGCCGGTATGCTTCCTGAAGGTTACGCCGGATCTGGGATCAAACCGCCATTCGGCGCCCCGATCATCCCTTTTCAATCGATGCAAGCATGGCAAACGGGATGCTGTGACCATCCAGCCAGGATCCGATACGGAATGGGAAAAATTCCCCGTCAAGGATTGCTTGTATTTTTTTACTTTACAGCATGAAAAAAATGGCGTTCCTCTTCCTTTTGCTGTGTACCACTTGCGTGCATGCACAGCTGCAGTATGCAACGGAAAGTGGGGTGCACTATTATCAAGGTTCGATCGGAGAGCAGGATCAGTACATGGCATCACAATGCGTGCTGGACATATATTATCCTAAAAACGCCAAGCAATTCGCTACGATCATTTGGTTTCATGGCGGCGGCATCACATCCGGGGGAAAGGAGATCCCAAAGGCTTTGATGGATAAGGGGTATGCTGTGATCGGGGTTGGGTATCGGTTGTCCCCCAAAGTGAAGGCGCCGGCCTATATGGAAGATGCCGCAGCAGCTACGGCATGGGTCTTTCGAAATATCTCAAAATATGGCGGCAATCCGGATCTGATATTTGTTTCGGGTCATTCCGCAGGTGGTTATCTGGGGATGATGATCACCCTAGATAAAAGGTATTTGGCGAAATACGATATTGACGCAAACCGCATCGCATCTCTGATTCCTTTCAGTGGACAAGCCATCACCCATTTCACCATCCGCAGGGAGAAGGGCATTAAAGAGACGCAACCCACCATCGACGAATATGCGCCACTTTATTTTGTACGGTCGGATGCTCCGCCCATAGTGCTCATAACAGGGGATCGTGACATGGAGTTGTATGGCAGGTATGAAGAAAACGCCTACCTCTTTCGGATGTTGAAGCTGGTGGGGCATACCCGTACAAGGCTATATGAACTGCAGGGTTTCGATCACGGTGGGATGAGGGATCCGGCTTTTCCCCTTTTGCTGAAAGAAATCAAGGCAGTGGTGAAAGAAATCTCCGCTGTGAAATGATCTTCACGATCATATTGCCTTCAGATGTCTCCTTGAAGAACAGCATCTATGACCCGCATGTTGTCCTGGATCTTATAGTGCTCCGGTATCTGTAAACCATCAGTCGGTCGTCAATGATCTGAACATGTTTTTTCGCAGCATCACTGTTGCCGTGATCATGGCAGCGCTCAATGCGCCACCGATTCCGCAGCTGACGATGTCTTGCCCTGTGAGGTATAGTCCTTTGACGGGTGTATGCACGCTCAGTGCATGGTTGCTGAATCGTTGCGGTGTGTGTGTAAGGCCGTATATTTCTCCGTGGGCATAGTTCACAAAGTGTTTGGTGGAAAGCGGGGTTGATAGTTCCTGGTGGTCGATCTTTCCTTTCAGTGCGGGCATGATCTCGAAGAACCGATCCAGCATCCGCTCCATCATATTTTCTTTGAGGGTTTCGTAATCGGCTCCACGTTTCTTCCATGATTCCTTTTCCCATTGCACAAATCGGTTGTAGTCGCCGAGGGTGATCAGTTCGATGGTACTTTTCCCGGGATATCGGTTTTGAAAGTCAGGGTCTTTTGCTGCCGGGAAAGATGCGTAAAGCATGGGAAGTGGTGCATGATCCGGATCTTTCACATATGCCGTGATGTTCTCATCATGGTCGGGATTGTCGGGATATATCCAGTAATTCGCCTTTGGTAATCCCAGTGCCTGGGGTGATTCTTTCAGTCCGAGGTATAGGCATAGATGCGCGGCGGATGGAGGGATCTTAGCCAGTTTTTCCGCTGTTCCTTTTGCGGAGTGCTCTCCGGCCAGCAGCTGGTCGTATGTGATATGCACGCCGGCACTGCTGACGACGAGGGGTGCGGTGATCTCTGTGCCGTCGGTCATCCTTACGCCGAAGGCCCTGCCATGTTTGACGAGTATCCGTTCCACTTCAGCTGATACGAACACCTGTCCCCCTGCGGCATTGATCACCGGCTCGATGGTCTCGAATATGCGGGACGACCCACCGACAGGAAAGGCTGCGCCGTTGAGGTAATGTTTTGCGACCATGGCATGCATCAGAAAACTGCTTTGTTTGGGCGGAAGTCCGTAGTCCCCGAACTGCGCGGTCAGCAATCCGATCAATTCCTTGTTGGACGTGATATCTGATAATACCTGCCAGGTGGTTTTTTCGGAAAATTGCTGGGATTTTCGGCTAAGGAACGGCCCTGCGATCGTCCTGACCAATCCCGGCATGGCGCGCGTGGTGAAAAGTCCCTGTGCGGAAGAGGATGCTTCCCTGATCAGGGCGATATATTTGTCGTTCGCGTTTTTATCCGCCTCGGAGGGGAAATAGTTCTTCATCTTTTCCCGGAAAGGTTCCACGCCTTTCACGAAATCATAACTGCGGTCGCCGAATACGATGCGATCATATACGTCACCCATATCCGCCCACGCAAGTTGTTTGTCGGAGATATGGTCGAATATTTTTCGCAGCATGGACTTTGGCCGGTGTACCTCACCGATATAGTGTATGCCCACGTCCCATTCATAGTCGCGTCTTTTGAAGACGTGGGTGAAGCCGCCGGGGGTGTAATGTCTTTCCAGGATGAGGCAGCGTTTTCCTTCTTTTGCAAGGATTGCTGCGAGTGCCATGCCGCTCATGCCCGATCCGATGATCAGTGCGTCAAATTTCCCGGAGGGTTTTTCTCGTTTATAGGATTGCGGCATGTTATTGGGTTATGGGATGCGTATATGAATCTACGAACTAAAGTGGTCATGTATGGATGCAACACGTTTATCTTTAGTTATTTGAGAAACATTTTATGCATGTTATGGATCTGGGCATGTCAGTGATATTCCAATGTGGCCCCAAAAAAGCGACCTTGTTTCCGAAATCGATTTCGTCTCTTAATTTCCATTTATCGGTTTTTTGTTTTTTTTTTTCTACCTTTTGTTGTGAAAGGCTGTAAAAAATCAGCGAAGGTTTACTCAGTTAACGATTTCTTAACCTAAACAACCCAAATGAGAAAGACATTCTTGCTCACTGTCATGCTTGTTTGCCTGTCCGTCCTTTCCTGGGCTCAGGTCAGCAAGATCACAGGAACAGTAACGGGTGAGAGCGGCGCGGCAGTGCAAGGCGCAAGCATCACCCTTAGAGGCAGTTCCCGGGGGACCGTCACAGATGCGGACGGTAGTTTCACCCTAGATGTATCGGGATTGGTCAGGCCGGTACTTGTTATTAATTCAATTGGTTTTGCAGAGCAGGAAGTTCCTGTTGGAAACAACAGCGTGTTCCGGATCAAACTCATCACTCAGGACAA
>CAJBPC010000706.1 GCA_903957405.1 uncultured bacterium
CATACATCATACTTGATATTTATGCCTAATTGTAATAGCTATATTTCTTAAACCCAATCTGTTGATTCCATGACGGGATTTTTCATTCTAGCGATCTTGGCACTTGCCTTTCTGGTTACATTCCAGATAGCCAAGGCTAGTGAATACGTTTCAGTGCTGAAAGGAGAAGAGAAAAGCTTCCTGCAGAATAATCGCATCAATGCATTTCTCTTCATTACTTTCTTGGTACTTGGTCTTATCGGTGCATGGTGGTGTAATGAACTTTTTTATAAAAGAACATTGCTCGCCCAACCTGCAGCATCCGATCACGGGGAAAAGATCGATATCATGCTATGGTTAACGTTGGCAGTGACTGGTCTTGTGTTTCTCATCACTCAGATCCTTCTTTTCTGGTTCGCCTTCAAATACCAATACACCGAAAAAAGAAAAGCGTACTTTTTCGCACATAGCAACAAACTGGAAGTTATTTGGACCGTGGTGCCGGCGATATTTTTGACTTTTCTCGTCGGATTGGGTCTTTTCTATTGGTACAAGATTACCGGGGATGCTCCAAAAGACGCACAGATCGTTGAAATCACCGGAAAGCAGTTCAACTGGATGATGCGTTATCCAGGAAAAGATGGAGTGCTTGGCCGGAAGAATTATCGTTTGACGGATGCTTCGAGCGGGAATGCATTGGGTGTTGACTGGGAGGATGGTTCAAGTCATGACGACCTTGAGTCAACCGAAATGCACTTGGTAGTTGGAAAACCCGTTCAATTGGTGATAAACGCACAGGACGTCATACACGATGTAGGTTTGGTTCATTTCAGGCTCAAAATGGATGCAGTACCGGGTATTCCCACAACAATGTGGTTCACTCCAAAATACACGACTGCGCAAATGAAAGAGATCACGGGCAATAAGGATTTCGTGTATGAAATTTCATGTGACCAAATTTGTGGGAGCGGACATTATTCCATGAAGGGTACTATCATAGTGGAGACAAAAGAGGAATATGATAGCTGGCTAGCTGGACAGAAACCGCAATACCTTACTGTACAAGAATCACTCAAATCAAATACACCTGCGGAGATGACGGATTCCCTAAAATCAGCTAATGTATCTGCAACGTCCAAACCACTTGCTCAGAACATTGTGAAATAAGTGAATTCTGAAAAAATTACCATAAACGAATACAGATGAGCATTGAATTAACACAACACGGACACACGAAGACGCAAACTGTGTCGGGCCATGATGAGCATGTGGTGGAACATGATCATCATCATGAGGAATCCTTTATCTCGAAGTATGTTTTTAGCCAGGACCACAAAATGATTGCAAAGCAGTTCCTTATAACGGGAATGATTTGGGCAGTCATCGGCGGATTATTCTCCGTATTGTTCAGACTTCAACTCGGATACCCTGATAGCAGTTTTCCTTTTTTGGAGGATATCTTCGGTAAATGGGCTGCAGGTGGCAGGATATCCAACGAGTTTTACTACGCGTTGGTCACCATGCATGGGACAATCCTCGTCTTTTTTGTTCTGACCGCTGGTTTGAGTGGCACTTTTGCAAATTTCCTCATACCGCTTCAGATCGGTGCAAGAGACATGGCATCGCCTTTCCTGAACATGTTATCATATTGGTTTTTCTTTTTGGCAAGTGTGATCATGTTTGCCTCCCTTTTCATTCAAACAGGTCCTGCATCTGGAGGATGGACGATTTATCCTCCATTAAGTGCTTTGGGACAAGCTTCTGAAGGGTCAAAACTTGGCATGGATTATTGGTTGGTATCCATGGC
>CAJBPC010000707.1 GCA_903957405.1 uncultured bacterium
CCGTTCGCAATGGAAGATCAAATGATTTCTGAAAGCCGGGGTCCGTTTTGAAGATTGCCGATCTTCCGCATTGCAAAGCCATCATCTGCCATCACGATAGCTTGCACGAAATACAAAGCAGGTGTTAGACATTTTGCGCTCCATTTTATCAGCTCCTGTAATCTAGGGGATGCTTTTTTTTCAAAACAGTCGCATGTCTTTTACGGATTTGATTTCGATCTGCATCAGATTCTCCAAGGGTGTTTTTCTTTCAGTGCTTGAAGCGTCATGTTGTGTTATCGTAAAAGATGATGTTGCGCCAGGTTCCTGATTTCCGTCATGTGGGCAAAGGGTAGATCATCGCCTCCATCGCGTAGCGGCATTTTGTGCGACAGAACTTATGCAGCGTTGCGCATAAGTTCTGTCGCGGTCTGGACTGATGGCGGATTTTTCGTTATTTATACCCCCATTTTTTCATGATTGCGATATTTTCTTTCATGCAGTCAAGTGGCGTCTTGCCCTGGTAGGCTTCTTGTTCGATGATGAAGTGCATGGTGCCCCATTTCCGTCCGAGGTCGATGACTTCTTTGACCGGCACGATGCCTTTACCGAGTATGGTGGAGTCATATTTCTCATGTCCGCCGGCGGATGGTATCTCGTCTTTGACATGCATGGACTCGAAACGGCCGGGATATTTTTTCATGATATCCAGGGCCTGTGCTCCGCCGTTGATCATGTTGCCGATGTCGAGCTGTTGTATGACGAGTTTCGGATCGGTTTCAGTAAGGATGATGTCGAACAGCGTCTTGCCGTTCAGGGACTCCCTGAATTCGAAATCATGGTTGTGATATCCGAATTTCATGTCCCATTTGTTGCAGAGCTCACCGCTTTTATTGAACACTTCCATGAATGCGCGGAGCTTGTCGTATTCTCGGCGGATGCCATTCTCCATGGATGGGCTGATCACGAATTTCTGCCCGAGTACGGCGGCGTCTTCGATGGTGTATTTCCAAGCATCCGTGAAATCTTTTTTTGTTTCATCCCAGTGTTTCGAGCTCATGACGGTATGTCCGCTCGGCATGGTCAAGCCTAAGTCATCAAGGATCTTCCTGAATTCCTTTGCCGTCCATCCGTAGAATTTCCGGTCGATATAGTTGGCATGTTCGACATGCCTGTATCCCATGGCACGAAGGGCTTTCAGGCTCTCAAGCGGGTTGGCTTTCATGTCGTTCCTTATGGAATAGAGTTGTATTCCCGTCAGCTCGCCCTTTTTCCGGCCGAGCGCCAGCAGCTTGTCTGAGAACATCACGCTTGCTCCAAGTGCGAGTGCGGACTGTCGGATGAAATCTCTACGGGACCTTGTCATATGGGTTTTGTTTTGAAGATTGCTACAGGTGTACAAATTACAAAAAATCAGGACAGGAAATAGCATGATCCTGTCATTGTCGATGACACGCGAACCCGTGAGGATTTCAAGATGCAATGAGGTATCTGCGAGCTCCTTATCTTTAGTGAATGGATCAAAGCGCCCACTCATCCAGTGATGCATTTTTCTCCGGAGAGCGGAAACCGGTGGAGATTTCTGCAGGAACGACTTTCCTTCCCTGTCATTTTCAAAAGGTGCAGTACCATGTCGCCTTATTCAAGACCGATCCGAAGGTTCTTGAAGGCATGTTGTCTGGCACGGGATTGAAAGCGGCACTCCGGTGGGGACGACATGGCATCGTGGCACTCGGGCTGATACGATATGAGCAGTCAGATCTTGGGGCATATGACGAAGTGATCGTGTCGATCCCCTCCATCCCTGCCGACATCACAGCACCCTTCAGCAACTGGCTTGATATGACCGGTCCGCTTGCTTCCAGGAAGGTAGGGCAGTACATATTGCATATACCTGTCACCTCGACATTTTCCATGGCTGCGGGATCGGAGCTATGGGGATACCCGAAGATCGTGACGGGCATTGATCACGACTTCGGTCGAGATGCCATCAGCAGCCGGGTAAGTGATCCTGATGGCCGCATGATCATGACGTGCAACGGTAAGCTTGGGTCCTGGCTGCCATCCATACCGTTGAGCCTGGTGACGTATTCATTCCGCCATGGCGTTTCCCTCCGAACCGCGGTGAGGGTCCGTGGACGCATGCGTTTTTTCCTGCAGCAATCCCTCACGTTGCAGGTGGGTGATTCAGATCATCCCATGGCAAGGGATCTGCGCTTGATGGGATTGGACGGCAAGCGTCCATTGTTCGTCATGGACAGCGACCGTTTCCAATCGGTATTCCATGAAGGGCGGGAGATGATGATCGATCGTGGTCAGCGGGATCGGATCGTTTGAGATGCGGACTGAAAGGCATGCCGCAGTTTGAACGGGAAGAAGGGGAGGATTCCTTTGGGAAGACCGGTCCCCAAAGGGCGTTTATCGGCTGTCAGCATCAATGCCGTAGGAAATCCGAGATCCTTTCTGCGATCCGCTCCCATCCTTCTTCCATCATGAGATTATGCGGGGCGTTCTTCACG
>CAJBPC010000708.1 GCA_903957405.1 uncultured bacterium
CAGGATATGGAAGAGATCTATGCGATATCCGACCTCTTCCTCTTGCCGTCTGAGTACGAGAGTTTTGGTCTGGCTGCCCTCGAAGCCATGGCAGGTGGTGCGCCGGTCGTCTCCGCCAACGTGGGTGGACTGCCGGAGATCATCATCCCGGGCAAAAACGGCTACATGGGTGCTGTCGGGGATGTGGAGGAAATGAGCAAGATGGCTATCGATATCCTAAAAGACGACGAAACACTTGCACGCTTCCGTGATGAAGCAAGAAAGCAAGCCAGACATTTCGACATATCGAACATCGTCCCCAAATATGAGTCACTATACGAACGATGCATCGCAGGGATGTGATCCATCCTTTCCATGGCGAGATCAATCCTGAGTGCTGAAAGAACAGGCATCCTTGAGCCACGGCAGATATATGAACCCTGCCATGAATGCTGGCCGGATCACCTCGACTTAAGCCATCCCTGAGGATCCACAAACGTGCTCTCGTTGTTCACCACGAACAGGATCTCACCATCGCCATCATCATTGACACCGGCCTTGCCTATCAACTGCCCCATGGTCACCTGTGCGCCCTTAGAGAGGGATACTGAAGAAAGATTGTAGTAGGTCGTGAAATATTTTCCATGCTTGATGGTGACCGCCTGGCTGCCTGCCACGTCGAAAACCGAAGACACTACTCCTTCAAATACGGCCTTCACCGTAGCCCCCTGCTGGGTGCCGATGGTGACACCGATATTGTCTTCCATCAGCTTGGTACCTTCGATGCTTCGCTTGCCGAACCCGGAAGTGATGGTGCCCGTTTCCACCGGCCAGGGCAGATTCCTGCGGTTGTTTTCAAAACCCACCGATACCCGCGTCACCTCCGGTGTACTCTCCAACACTGTTGTCTTACGAACGGTCGCCGCTGGCTTCGGAGCTGTCGTCGTCGTTGCCGGAGCCTTAACGGCACCGCTCTCGTTCGCAGCCTTAGCCTTGGCCGCGTTCTCCAATGCGATTCGCTTCGCATCTTCGGCTGCCGCTTTTTTTCGCGCATCTTCTATCTCCCGCCTTACGATCGAAGCGATGGCATTCTGCAGGTTCTTATCCAGACGCTTCTTCGCAGCAAGCTCACTGAGCAATTCCTTTTCCCGAGCCTTCAACTTATTGACAAAACCTGCCTTTTCATTCTTTTCCTCCTCCAGTATCTGCCTCTGCCTGTTCTGCTCCTCGAGTGCCTTACTCTTTTCCTGCTTGTTCTGCGACAACTGGTTCTTTTTTCTTTCCAGCTCCGTTTTTGTCTTGCTGATATTTGCCACTTGATCTTCCCGATACTCGCGGTAGCTCTTGAGGTACGCAACGCGCTTCACGGCATCATTGAAGCCAGATGAGGTGAAGATGAAATTCAGCATGTCGTAACTGCTGCGATTCTTGTAAGCATACTCGATCGTTCGACCGTAGTGCTCTTTCAATGTGTCCAACTGCTTTTCCAACCGGTAGATCTCCCGGTTGCTGGAGTAGATGTTGTTATCGATCAGCCGCACTTCGTCGTTGATGTTCTCGATCACGGCAAATCGTTTCTGCAGCTTCGACTGGATGAGATTCAACTGACCAAGGGAGGCTTTCTTATCCTTGCTGATGGTGCTTTGTTGCTTTTGCAGCTGTTCTATCTCCCCCTGAATCTGCTTTCTCCGCTTTTCCAGCTCATCACGGCTCTGGCCAATGACGATCTGATGCACCAATGCGATCAGGAAAAAAAGAATAAAGGCATATCTGTTTGTCAGCATATTTTTGTTTTACGCAGTGCAGGCAAGTTACGCAGCAACCGGCGCTGCGGCGATGCCTCGCTGTTAAAATTACTTCAATTTGTAATTCTTCGGGATGGAGAAAGGGTAGTTTTGAGGCTGGTCGAACTCTACTTGCCTGAATTCCAGCAAGAGGTCGACCCGCTCCTTCTCCGAAAGGGCCAGCCTCCGGGTATTGGCGAATGTCCATTTCCCCGCCGGTTGGTAATCCTCATATGAGAGCGTTGCCCTTCGCTTTCGGAGGCTGTCTATATCATCAAGATCGCTCTGCACAAGCTCCATCCGGGGCTTGGAAAAGGTGAGCAGATGCTTGAAGAAGGACCCGGTCATCGACATGGACAGCAGACTGCCGTCATCCCTGTAACTTTTCATCTCTCCATCCATATATATCGGGTTTCCGATGAGCAGTTCCTGCAAAGTGCCGAAGTCGAAGGGCAGCTTTGTGATGGCCTGCAGTTCGGATATGGTGGTGTAACGGATCGTCTTCTCCAACTTATCCATGATCATGACACTGTCGGGGGTGACCATCACTCGGAAGGCTTCCACACCCAAAGCGGCAATGATCGAAGCCCAAATGACAGTATCCTTCTGCATGCGGATGAATGCGTTGAAGTCAAGGTTTTTATCTTTCGAGTCCTTGTAAGCCACCTTGATCTTCGCAGCGAAAGTCCTGTACACAATCCGGTTACCGGCGATGCGTGCAACCGTTTCCGCCACGATTTTCGCGGAGTCCACCGCAGGAACATCGACGACCGCGGTCCGCACAATGGTATCCGTTTGTATGGCAACCGCAGTGACTTTGCGGACTGGCCTGCAACCCTGATGGAACAACAATGCGAGGACAACGAATATGGACAATCTCATGATCTCTGCTTTACATGTTATTGACGACCGGTATGTCCGAAGCCGCCACTGCTCCGATGTGTATCATCTATCTCTTCCACCACCACCAACTGGGCCTTTTCTACTTGCTGTACGACGAGCTGTGCGATGCGGTCACCATGTCGAATGACCTGTTCCGCTGAAGACAGGTTGACCAGGATGACCTTCACTTCCCCGCGATAGTCAGAATCGATCGTACCGGGTGAGTTCAGGCAGGTGATGCCTTGATGGATGGCTAGCCCGCTTCTGGGTCTTATCTGCACCTCATACCCCGTGGGGATCTCCATGAACAATCCGGTCGGTACCAGCATCCGTTGCAAGGGCTGCAGCACAATGTCAGATGCGATATCGGCCCTCACATCCATGCCCGAGGCCCCTACGGTGGCGTAGGCCGGCAAGGGATTTGCAGAAAGGTTGATGATTCGAATGGGGATGATCGGCATCTCGTAAAATTACAGGAACCATCTCAGCTGGTGAAGTTAAAGATCAACGGGTGAGCAGCACCGTGGCATAGGCCACCAATCCCTCTTCCCTGCCCACAAATCCCATCTTCTCGGTCGTGGTCGCCTTGATGGAAACATCATCCGCTTCCAAGCCCAGGATCCCGGCAATGACCTGCTGCATGGCGGCGACATATGGCTTGATCTTCGGCGCTTCGAGGCAGAGGGAACTGTCCACATTCACCACCCGATATCCCTTCCCTGCGATGAGCCCCATGGTCCGGTCCAGGAGGATTTTGCTGTCAATATCCTTGAAATCGGCACTCGTATCCGGAAAATGAACGCCGATATCCCCCATCGCCGCAGCACCCAGCATGGCGTCACAAATGGCATGGAGCAATACGTCGGCATCGCTGTGCCCCTTGGCACCCAGATGGTGTGGGATCTTGACACCCCCGATCCACAGGTCTCTACCCTCCACAAGCTGATGGAAATCGATGCCGAAACCTATCCTGTATGACATAGTGTGCTTTGTTGTAAAAGTAAGCCAACGCCGGGAAACACGGATCCCGAACATGAAAAAGGCTCCCGTTCACGGAAGCCTTTGACGAATCCTGGCATCACGCATCACTCGTTCCCTTCAAAGTCGAAGACCAGGCTGAACCGGATCGTATTCGACAATGGGTTGCGATTGACACCGGTACCCGATGGTATGAGGTAGGAGAAGTTAAGGCCGAAAATATTATACCGGATACCCGCACCCATGGAGAAATACTGGCGGTTGCCCTTGGTCTTGTCCTCATGGAAATATCCCAGCCTGAAAGCGAATTGGTCATTATACCAGTACTCCGTGCCGACCGAGAAGTAGAACTCCCTCAGCTCCTCACCGAATCCTCCGGGAGCATCCGCGAATGAACTGAACCAGCTGCCTACCACGCCTTTGCTGCGATATTGCGAAAGCCCGGCAGAATCCCCGAGGGACGGGGGTGTGGGGACCAGCATCTTGTGGATATCCACACCGAAGGAGACCTTGTTGACCTCATTGAAGACTTTCGAGTATACGCCACCGATAGTCAGGTTCGCGGGGATGAAATCCTTTGCCGTTGCATCATCGGTATATCCGATCTTGGAACCCATATTGGTCATCGCAAGGCCCAGGTTAAGGCCTGACCCCTCGGCATCGAGCTTGTTGTAATACAGGCCGAGGTCACCGGCGACAGCGTTGCCCGCCTTGTATGACACTCCGTTGACGGATGCGCCCCCGGCGAGATTCGAATTGATATATCGGATGGCAACGCCAAGGCTGAGCTCATCGGATAATTTCCGGGCGTAACCGGCATCGACCGCCAACTCACGAGGACGGAATGTATTCAGGTCATTCCCAAGGTTATCTGTGAACTGGATATTCCCCAGACTGAAATAGCGGAGTGAACCCGAGATGGACTGTTGGTCGTCGAGCTTGTGATAACCCGCGACAGTGGTCAGGTACACATCCGTGAGCCCGAGATCCTTGAGCCATGGCGTGTAGGTAAGGGCCAGGGCGCTGCGGTTCGTCGCGAACGGGTATTTGGCAATGTTGTAAAACTGGGAGTTGGCATCCGCGGATGTGGCGACCCCAAGATCTCCCATGCCACCGGCACGGGCATCAGGTGATATGCGCAAAAAAGGAACCGCCGAAGTGACCACATTGATCGGCTGGGTTTGTGCATGGACAGCATTGGCGGTCATAATGCAGGCCACACCCAACAGGGCCTGGTGTATGTAACTTTTCATGAAAGGGAATTTGGCAGATGATGCAAAAAATGTTGGGTAGAAGTCTATGCCATTCAGAAAGTTTGGGTGATAAAAGTACACTTTTTTTTCAACTGCTATAGTATTGCCAATTTTTCAATTTTCTCCACAGATCTGCCATCAGACGTGCGCACCCTCAGCCGGTAGAGATATACCCCACGGCCAAGCCTTGCCCCATGGTCGTCAAGCCCGTCCCATTCCATCTCATCCGAACGATTCCCGTCGGATCTTATGGTACGGGAGATCGTTTTCACGGTCTTTCCGGTAATCGTCAGTATCTGTATGGTCACCTGCAGATCCTCTCCCGCCCTGTTGTGTTCAAACAGAAAACGGGTCTGGGTGGTGAAGGGGTTGGGATAGTTTAGGACGTGCTGAAGGGTCAGCTCCTGCTTTTTGACGACCCTGAATTCAAGCAGGTATTCGTTGCTGTTATTGAAAACATCCCATGCCCGGATCAGGATCTGGTGGTAACCTTCTTCGAATGCCGGCAGCTGGAAGCGGACGATGCCGCTGTTCGGCCTGTCGGGGTCCGACTCAAAGAAATCATTCAGCAGGATGGTCTCCCGGGTATTCCCATCCACCACTGCCGTGATGTCATGCCCGATGCCGGTGCCGGCGGTGTTGATGCCGGTGGAATCGCTGATCCGGATGATCAGCACCGGACGTTCCCCCGTGATGCTGCCGTTGACGAATTTCTCATCGTTCAGAAAAGCCCTGATGGAAGGTCCGGCACCATCATCTGCGACGGCATTGCCCAGCCCTCCGATATAGACATCGTTCAAATATCCGTTCCCCTCCTTGCTGCCGTCCTCGGTATAAAAGCTGAGTTTCCCTTTCCCGGTATTGTAATTGATATCCTTCGGCACCACGAAACTGAAGCTGAACCGTCCATCAACCACCCGCACCTTCCCGTTGTACAGCAGATTCTGCCGAACGGTAAAGGATGTCGCCTGGCTGCCCGGGTCATTGGCAAGGGTGGTAAGGGTCTGTGCCTTGTCAAATAAGGAGGAGTACGCATGTCCGTTGAAGCCGGACAAGAATTGTCCATTGCGGTCGGTGACCTCCCCGCTGATGGTGTATCGGTTGAGGGCGCGGAGGGTGTCAGTGAATGCGTTGACAGGCAACCCATTGATGGCTGTTGGCCGGACGCGCAGCGAAGGAAATCCAAGCGTCATGGCGGGATCCCCCAGGAGGGTAAACTTGCGGTTGTTGACAACATCTCCGGAGGTTTGGAGGGTATAATTCTTCGCCTCCCTGACAGCGTCCCCTAGGGTCCTGTAGCTGCCATCAGGCAATGGCTGGAATGCCGCCCGGAGATAATTGTTGTTCATCACACGGTTGCTGAATGCAAAAACCAGCCTCGTCGTGGTCATCAATGCTATGGCGCCCGAGGGCTTGGACAGCAGGAGTTTTTCCCCTATCGACCGCTCCAGCGGATTGTCATACGGCGCAAAATCACAGGTTGCCGTGACGAACAACGGAAGCCGGTTCTCGTTCCGCCAGGCATCCACCATGTCTTCATCGAGGATGGCTTCCTGAGCGAGTCGCTTGCTGCCCCCATGACCACTGTAGTTCCAAATCAGCGTGCCGTTAAAAATACGGCTGTTGATGGCTGAATTCACCAACGGGTAGCGGCTTCCACCTGCACCGCTTTCCTGACGGTAGGCATCCAGATAAGTCTTTCCAATGTTCCAGACCGGGGCGATGCCTTCAATCGCCGCAGCATGCAGTTCCGCATCCGTCAGATGGAGATTCTGATCCTCGTCATCCGCCACGAAACTCAGGTGACTCCGCCATGGACCCAGTGAGACCGGTTCGTGGTAGCGTATGATCTTGTCAACCATCGTCCGCGCCTCCGCTGGCGAGGATGCCGGGACACGACCTATGCCAATATCGATCCGTCCCGGCCGCAGGAGGTCGTTGATGTCCTCATCGTCGTCAAGCAGACCAAAGAAATCATCGCTGGTATGCGTATTGAGTGGATCCAGTGAGCCGGAGGACTGCCACGAATGGACATATCCCATATTTTCGTGTACACGGTACCGGTAGTCAAATGTGGCATCTCCGAAGAGCAGCAGGAAACGCGGCCTTTTGGTGCTGTCGGACCGGGCCCTGTCATGGTACATCTTCACAAGATCGCGGATGGCGGCAGGGTCGGGACTGCCGGAGGAAAATTCATGATAGATCTGCCGCAGGTCTGCCACCACGGAGATGATCCCGTCGCGGCGACGGTGGTGTTCTGCCAGACGGCCGGCTTCTTCCAACAGGTTCGTGGTGGTGACGATCAGCATTCCCGACGGCTGCGGCCGATGCAGGTTTTGGTTGGCGATCTTTCCGACCGTGCGCGGGGCGGGAAAGCCGGATCCAGAGAAAGCCATGTACTCCCTGACAAGGGAACAGTCATTCCGAAATCTGCTTTGTCCGACAGCAGTCGTCACGGTCATGGCAATGGGCCGCAAGGGGTCGGTGACATCCCAGACGCGCGTGGCCGGCGTCGTATTTCGAAGCAGGTATTCGGCTTTCCTCCCGGCAGCAACACCATTCCAATGCCGAAAGCGAAGCTGCGAGAGTCCGTTCATGTCAAGCATCCGGGTACAAAAAAGAAGGAAGCGATCCAGCCATGCCTGTGCATTCACACTGCCCGGGGTGAAAGCGAAACTGAGCTGCAACCGGCCTTCCGCAAGGTTGACGATGGAAGTGGCCGAGGATGGGGTGGCGATGGGTTCATACAAAACACCCGGCAAGGCTGGTGGCGCATGCCGATGCAGAAAGCCGTTGTTAAGGGATACATCCATTCGTGCAGGCTGCCCCGCGCTGCGGGCGATCACTTCACTCGTCACCGTCACGGGGGTGTTGGGAACAAGCCCTGTAAGGGCGATGTTGAAAGTCCGGCTGGAGGTCCGTCCCGGTCCGGTACCAAACTCTTCGCCGAACCATTGTTTACCGCTGCTGAGGAAATTCAAGCTGTCAAGTTCATGGGCGTAACGCTCGTCGAACCGATCGATCAATTGGTCGGCAATGGGTATGTCAAGCTGGGTTTGCACGCGCAGACCCTGGCCACCGAAGCTGAGGTAATAGAAAGATTCACCAGCATAAAGATTCTTGAAAAACCGAAATCGGGTGTTGATGGAATCCTTCACCCATTTATCCGGTCCTTCGGCATGGAAGAGGAAGTAGTCTGTACCGCTGAAGCTTCCGTCACCGCCGTCATCCACCCAAATGGCGTTCTCGAGGAGATCGTCGGGCCGGAGGGCAGCGTTGTCTTCCGGAAGCATCCCCCCTCCATTTCCGAAGAGCCGGATCGAAGCGGAGGATACAGGTAAATTCACACCCAAACGGCCCAGCAAGGCTGCATCGACACGATAGATGCCGGGTCCGGTGACGGCTACCTGATACCAGTCACCCGTCGCCAGTACTGAAAAATCGGTATAGGTCCGCTGTCCCCGGGAAACCAAAGAAAGAAGCATGCACATCACGAAAGCCGGGAATCTTGTCATTCG
>CAJBPC010000709.1 GCA_903957405.1 uncultured bacterium
ATCGTTCGATGGTGAACGGATTCATCAGTGAGGAGCCGGTGCTTTCATCATTCAACGGCAGCATCTTCGATGAGAAGGTTCGGCGTTTTACAGAACTCACCAGTGCGTTTGAAGCACTCACCCGACAGGAAATATGCGCCGGCATGCATGCGCGGAAACCTAACCTGCAGGTGCAGGCGGCCCGGACCTCCGAAGTGGGCATCCTGCAAAAAGCGATCGCCAATAATGGCCGGGGCCTGTCGATCCGTCAGCTCTTCGACCAGATTCCGAATCTGTTGCAATCGCTCTGTCCATGCATGCTCATGAGCCCGATTTCCGTTGCTCAATATCTGAGCCTGGGTCATTCCAAATTCGACCTTGTCATATTCGATGAAGCATCTCAGATGCCCACCAGTGAGGCCGTCGGGGCGGTCGCACGCGGACGGAACCTGGTGGTGGTGGGTGATCCGAGGCAGATGCCACCGACAAATTTCTTCAACAGCCTCAACTTCGACGAGGATAATGCCGACAAGGAAGACCTGGAGAGCATCCTTGACGACTGCCTGGCGCTGACGATGCCTGGACGCCACCTCAACTGGCATTACAGGAGCAGGCATGAAAGCCTGATCGCATTCAGCAATGCAAAGTTCTACGACAACAAACTGCTGACCTTCCCGAGTACGGAGGAGATCAACAGCCGGGTGCGCTGGGTGCCTGTAGAAGGATACTACGACCGGGGAAGGACAAAGCATAATGTGGCAGAGGCGAAAGCCATTGTCGAAGAGGTGACGCGCCGCGCACTCGATCCGCTGACAGCATCACAAAGCATCGGCATCGTTACTTTCAATACGGTGCAGCAGAAACTCATCCAGGACCTGATGGATGATGCCGTCATCTTCAATCCTCTCCTGGAAGCAGCTCTGCTGCAGATGCCTGAATCGCTGTTCATCAAGAACCTCGAGAATGTCCAGGGCGACGAGCGGGACGTGATCCTTTTCTCTGTCGGTTACGGCAAGGACAGGGAAGGGCGGATATTCCTGAACTTCGGTCCGCTCAACCGGGAAGGCGGATTCCGCAGGCTCAATGTTGCGGTTAGCCGTGCCCGTTATGAGATGGTCGTCTTCAGCACCCTTCGGCCGGAGGATATCGATCTCAGCCGGACGGCATCCGAGGGTGTTTCGGCCCTTCGTGCCTTCCTCGAATATGCCTCGAAAGGGCGGGAGAGTCTTACGCTCCCGTCGAGGACGGAGGGACACCTGGTGCCGGCCAATATGGAAGCGCAGCTCGCCGCAGCGCTCCGCCAAAGGGGTTACCCGGTACATACGCAGGTGGGATGTTCAGGCTTCCGGGTCGATGTGGCCATGTTGCATCCCACGGATCCTTCCAAATATCTCCTCGCCATCCTTTCTGACGGTCATGTGTTCGCAAGAACCGCCACTGCGCGTGACAGGCACATGGGCATGCGCAAAGTACTGGAGCAGCTGGGTTGGCGCGTGCATCAAGTGTGGTCCGCTGATTGGTGGGAAGATCCTGCACAGGTCATCGAAAAAGTGATCGATGCATATGACCATGCACTGAAAGATCAAGGCGCCAGTGAGCGGATATCCATTCCTGAAGCAATACCTCCAGGCATCGCTGCCAACCCAATTGACATCCCGTTGAAAGCGATTCCACATGATACGGCGGCCATACCCGGACAAAGGACATACAGGCCCGCAACCCTCGATCCCGTGAAAGACGCAATACTGGAAGACCTCTTCTCACAGGGAAGCGACACCATCATCATGAACCAGATCCGATCCGTGATGGATGCTGAAGCGCCGGTCACAATGGATCTTATGTTCCATCGCATCCTCGAAGCATGGGGTGTTGTGCGCAAAACCGCGCGGGTTGAAAAACGCCTCGAAGGGCTCCTGGATCGCATGACATACATGCCAGTCCGTCAAGGGGATGCCACCGTCTGCTGGCTGGCGGGACAGGTGCCGGAAAAGATCGATTTCTTTCGGGTGCCAGAGGATGAGACTGGAAAGCGTGACCCCGATGACCTGCCGGCCCACGAAGTCGCTGCCGCGGCGGCTGCGATCGTGAAAATAAATTTCAGCCTTTCGGAAGAGAGCCTGGTCAGGGAATTGATCCGTATTTTCGGTTATGCGCGAACGGGAGTACAGGTCGAGGCAGCCATGCGAAACGGCATTCGGATGGCATTGATATTGGGCATCATTCGATCGGTGGATGGACGATATCTCCTTTGAACATCCACAGCGGCGGAATCGATCCTGCCGGACGACAAGAACGAACAAGGGCCGCGTCACTGCGGCCCTTGTCGATATCCATCACATGACGCAACCTTCAAAGGCATCGGTCATTAGATCAGGATGATCATTGCAAGATGAAAAGCTTCTCTTTTTTCCTCCTGACTTTTGGCAGTTTCACCAGCCAGTCATTTTCCACATCACGATATCCGAGGGGCAGCATGGTCACGCTCCGGAGTCCCCTGCATTCAAGTTCGGTTTTATATCATATGGAAGTGAGGGATGGGATCATGCTTGCATCAACTGGATTTCTGCGGAAAGTCTGATGTCTTCACTCACCAATACGCCACCGGTCTCCAATGCAGCATTCCATGTGAGTCCGAAATCGGTGCGATTGATCTTTCCGGTGATCGTAAAGCCCGCCTTGGAATTCCCCCATGGGTCCTTTGCGATGCCTCCGAATTCGACGTGGAATGTCACTTCCCTGGTGATGCCTTTTATGGTGAGGTTCCCCGTCAGGTCGAAGTGGCCTTCGCTGTCGTAGTTTCCGGCTTTTGTGGACAGGAAAGTCAGCTCCGGGTACTTTTCAGACTCGAAGAAATCAGCGCTTTTAAGGTGTCCGTCGCGTTGTTCGTTGTGGGTGTTGATGCTATCGATCTTCGCTGTGAAGCTGACCTTAGGGTTGGTGAATGTATCGTCATCCGATTCCGCTTTGATGGAGTAGTCGGTGAAACTTCCCGTCACATTGGTGATCATCAGGTGCTTCACTTTGAATTGGATCTCGCTGTGTGTCGGGTCGAGGTTCCATTGTACGTTCGCAATGTTTTTTGTTTTAATTTATTTTTTGGTTTGTGTGATGCGTTAAGGATTTTTTATTCCGGCTTGGTCAATTAAGCTGCATGGGCAGTTCCATCAGCAGGATTTCGGCGTTATCAGAGGTTGCCATGATCTCTATCGATTCTGTGTTCCAGATGCCTAGGCCGTCACGATCGCTCATTTCTTGTCCATCGATGGAAAACTTTCCGTGGAGGATGAATGCATACACGCCGTTGCCGGGCTTGCGAATATCATAGCGGGTGGTGACACCATTGTCGAAGTTCCCCATGTGAAACCATGCGTCCTGATGGATCCATACGCCTTGATCATTCGGATCCGGTGACAAGACCTGCTGCAGCCGGTTCTGTCTTTCTTCCCGGGAGAGGGTGATCTGATCATACCTCGGGGTGACGTTTTTTTTGTTGGGGAAGACCCAGATCTGCAGGAATTTGACGGTCTCCTCTTTGTGCTTGTTGTATTCGCTGTGGTAGATGCCGGTGCCGGCGCTCATCACCTGAATATCTCCATTTCTGATGACGGTGGTATTGCCCATGCTGTCTTTATGTTCGAGATCACCCTGAAGCGGGATGCTGATGATCTCCATATTGTCATGCGGATGCTCGCCGAAGCCCATACCGCCTTTCACCGTATCGTCGTTCAATACGCGGAGGACACCAAAATGCATCCGTTCGGGGTTGTAGTAACCCGCGAAGCTGAAGCTATGGTAGCTCTGGAGCCATCCGTGGTGGGCGGAGCCGCGGGAAGCAGCTGGGTGGAAGATTGTCTGTTTCATGATGCAAAGGTCGCATCACGCAGAGGGGTATCCAATAATCCAGATTAAGAAATGGTTGTAATCTTCCCGTGACGGAAATGGCCGATCGGGCATTCTGGACGGATGTTTTTCGATTTCGCCATGGGGCATTATTTTTCCCCGCGGATCTTGCTCAGGAATTCAGGCGTGACGCCGATATATGACGCAATGAGTTTTTGTGGGATGTCATTCCCCAGGTTCGGGTACGTCTTCAGGAAGATATGGTATCGTTGCTTGGCCGTAAGGCTCATGTTCTCCATCAGGCGGGTGCGGGTGCTTACGAGCGCGTTCTCGGCCAGTATCCTGAAGTATCGTTCCAGTTTTGGAATCCGATCGAATAATTCCAACTGGTCATCCCGGCTCAGCAGGGCGACTTGCGCATCCTTGATCGCTTCAATGCAGAGATTGCTTTCTTTTTTAGAGATCCAGCTGTACATGTCGGTGATCCACCAGCCGGGTGGTGCGAACTGGAGTACATGCTCGAAGCCGTTGTCATCCAACGAATAGGCACGCATGCATCCCGATAGTACGAATGCGGCATCCCTTGACACCTGTCCTTGTTGCAGCAGCGACTCCCTGCGTTTGAATTTGGCGGGACGGAGTTTGGAGGCGAAGACCGCACAGTCCGCGTCGTCAAGTCCCGATTGCTTCCGCAGCTGACCCAATAGCAGATCGATGTTCATGAGTCATGGGTTTAGAGGATCAACCCTCAAAAATAATTATTGCAAAGGTACAATGTAGCAGCCTGTCATCATTTCGGCATAGCTGTTTTCAACCTGTTCCGCAAAAGGGATGGCCGTCGCGGCTTTCAATAATAAGGGTGAAATACTCCGGATAGGGTGAAGATAATTTGGCGCAGGCCGCCGGATGGTCATCATCGCCGAGAACTTATTGTGCATATTTATGTTGTATGAGCGAAAATATTTGTATATTTTATTCATGGTATAGTGTTGACCGGTCTATATACCCGACCGCGGAAAACAGGATCTGTGTAGATGGAGCCTCTGGATTATATACCGGATCGATGTCGTCCATTGCAGTAAATGTCGCTGTGGCGAAGGTTCGGGGGTGCAGTTGTACAGTAGTCGTGGGCTTTGCGATTTCGAATATGCGGATCCGATTTGAGGGGCGCCGTTTTTTATCATCTCTATGTTGTTGCAGCGATCACTGTGGATTTTCGGAGTGATCTTTCATCCATGCCATGAAATGATGAGGGGATTTCCCAGGGAATGAGTGTGCGTGCGGATCGCTTTTCTCGCTTGCGATTGACGGATTTATTTTTTACAGAGACCTTCAAATTTATCCATATGACATTCAACAAATCATTCGACATCCTCTACACAAAATTTCTTTCGGATAAAACCAAAGTAACGGGGGAGAGAATTATTCTGGTCATTGCCATCGTGAGTTTCATCGTTCACTTGTCTATGATCTATCTGGTGAATCTTGGTGTGATTTCCCTTGATGCGACTTCCGACCTGCTGAAAAATCCCATCGCTGCCATCTATACGCCATTTTCATTCATACTCGTGTATGAAGTGTATCTGCTGATCTATTATCTTCCTAAATCGATCACCATTTACATCAGCAAGCAATATGAGATCATCACGCTGATCATCATCCGAAGGTTATTCAAAGACCTTTCGAGCGTATCGCTTTCATCGGATTGGTTCACCATCAAATACGATCTGCAATTCACGTATGATCTGGTAGCATCCGTCCTGCTGTTTTTTCTGATTTACTTGTTTTACAGGCAGAGTGGCAAGAAATACAGGAATTTTGTGCCGGTGGACTCTGCAAAAGAGGGCTTGAGCAGGTTCATCAGGATAAAAAAACTGCTCGCAACCGTCTTAGTGCCCGTGCTTGTTTTTGTTGCGGTGTATTCGTTCATCAACTGGTTTATGAGCATCATTCAACATAGTGATAGTCCGAATATCTCGTTCATAAATATAAATAACATCTTCTTCGAGCAATTCTTCACGATCCTCATCATCTCCGATGTGATCTTGTTATTACTCTCATTTTTTCATACAAGTGAATTTCACAAGGTCATACGGAACTCAGGCTTCATCATTTCCACGATCCTGATCCGGATGTCATTTTCAGTGAGTGGGTTACTGAATACGATATTGATCGTGTCGGCGATCGTTTTCGGGCTTTTGATCTTGTACATTCACAACAAATTTGAGGAGCATTTTGAAAAGGAAAAGTTGATCTGAGCGAAAAAAGCAGATTGCAGTTCGTGTTTGATGCAAGAATTGATTCCTCTGTAAGATATCTTTAGCATCGAATACGATTGACATAACAAGATAAATCATGATCATTTCAGTGCGGCTTGATCTTTGATTTATATTCAATCATATGATGGGAAGTTCATCCTGTTCATTTTTGGGTACTTCGTGTTCTTTACAGGCGTGGGTACCGGCAAGCCGAGTAGCCTGTGGGAAATGGTTTCCACCTGAATTGCGACTCTTGTCTGCTTCGTATTTATGGATTTCAGAGCCGTTCGCGGATCCATACAGAAGGCCTACTTTCCGAGTCAGCCAGGGCTAAACCATGATCATCATTTGCCGCATATTTGGTGTCAGCATGTGACCCGAATGCGCAATGTTCTGTCACCTAAGCAGTGCTGCTCTGCATGATCGATTCGTTTTGAATTCCGATGGACTCAGTATTTATTGGTTCCGGGTTTTATGTCGAAGTTCTGCGCACCCCCGGACCATGTCAGCTTTAATTTTATTGCGATGTTGGATTGTATGGTCAGTTCTGGTTTTTTATTTTCACTCGTTCTGGCAGCACATGAAAAAGAAAGCATTCCATTCTCTCCTATCGGGTAACGGTCAATGCCATGTTCTTCTAAAAGGCGTACATCCCAAGTGACGGTTTTCGCTTGCAGGTTGGTGTTGATGCCAAAAATGCATTCAAAAAGTATCGAGATGGGAACCAGTCCCGTCCATCCCACAAAATCGGGCCGGGCTAGAAGACCCGGTGTTACGGATTCGGGAGCGTAATACTCCCAAAAAGTGCCGGTTTCCTTGAATACTTGTAAGACCTGATGGTGGTGTTTTATCGCAAGAGCAAACGCCTGTTCATGCATATTTTTGTTCTTCAGTCCTGTGATCACCATGTAGTTGGTAGGAGCCCAGACACCACCTTGCCAGTATCTGCCATCTGCCTGGTATTTTTCGTGATCGGCAGGCATGGAAGGTATGGGATGCGTTCTGGCGAACGTATTTGAATCATTCAGATGTGCGGTAAACTTCCTGAGTTCTTCCGGTTCCAGGATATCAGACCATAGCGCCCAATAAGCTCCGATGCTTTTAAGGGTTCCTAAGCTGCCATCGGCATATTTATCATAAAGAAAATTTGTTTTGGGATCCCATAGGTTTGCTTTGATGTATTTTTTCAGAAAGGTGGTTTCTTCTTCAATATCTTCGATCTCCTGCCATCTTTCAATATGGAAGCCGAAGTCCACAATGATCTTGGCAATAAAGAGTTGTTGGAGGCAAGCATCCAGCCAAGTCATGTGGCCGTGTGAAAATATCTGGTTATATTCTTTTTTTACGCGCGGCTGATTATCCATTCCCGCGCCCCATCCCGAGGTCCAGTAAGACCCATCCTGCCATGTTCGGTTGAGTTTCAACCATTGGTAGTAAGCGCAGAGTACCGGGAAGATCTTGTGGATCCTGCCGAGGTCTCCAAATTGCTTGAAATATTGCAATTCACTCCAGGGAATTATGTTTGGGCCCGTGCTTGTTGGGTCGTAGCGATGAAAGCAGTCTTCTCCGCTTTCACCCCATATTTCCCTGCAGATGAATCCATCGGGATGTTGTTTGGCATAGAAGTTATCCAGTGTCTGCTGGAATGGATAAGCTTTCGTCCCATATCTTGCAAACATGGTGATGAAGGTCGAGTCCCACATGAAAATATTCCCGTTATATGCAGTATCCAGATAAGACGCGATGAAGCCTGATTTTTGAGCCGGGCTTTTGATGTTGTTGAATGCCATCTCCCAGGCCTTCCAATACATGTCAATGGCATTTGGGTTTCCTTTCCAGAAAGGCACAGGAAGCGTTTCTTTCGCATTTTGAAAAGTTGGCGCGGGAACAACGGATGGTTTTGCGTTCCTGAATTCGTTTTCTGTTACGAATATGTTTTTTATGTAGGTGTTTTTGAATCCGGTGGGGATGTCTGCTGCGGCTGAGGATTCTTCTGCCGACGGGATTGTTTCTTTTCCGATGGAATCCAAAGGCAGGCCTGCTGATCCGGCGATCATGAAAGAATGTCTGATGAATTTCCGGCGAGAGTCCATACGTTTCGGTTTTGAAGGAAATTAATGCATATTATCTGACCGATCATCATGATCATGAATATATTCTGTCAGCACGTAATTGATCCTGTCATTGCACACAAAGACGATCATCATACCGATATGTCGTGCCGGAAATTTCGATTTAGTTAACTTAGATGAAATCCCCCAACACGCTCATGTTCATCCATCGGTTTGTCATTGTCCGGTCTTTTGTTTTTGCGATTTTCTTGCTGGGATGTACGAGGGAAAAGGAAACACGCACTTTGTTCGAGTTGATCGGTTCTGAAAAGTCAGGAATTGATTTCAGCAATGAAATTGTTGAAGATGAAAATCTGAACATCCTCACTTTTGAATACTTCTATAACGGTGCCGGTGTGGGTGTGGGCGACTTCAACAGGGATGGTTTGCAGGATATTTTTTTTGCATCGAATATGGGGAAAAGCCGACTCTATGTCAACAAAGGCGATTTCACTTTTAAGGACATGACAGATTCATCCGGAATCAATACCGAAGGGAAGTGGGCTTCAGGTGTTTCCATTGCGGATGTCGATCAGGATGGACTGCCGGACATCTACCTCTGTTTTGCCGGGCCAAATGCCGATGCAAAAAGAGCGAATGCGCTTTATATCAACAATGGTGACAATACATTCACAGACAAGGCTGCGCAATATGGATTGGCTGACACAGGACACAGCGTACAGGCTGTCTTTTTCGACTACGACAGGGATGGAGATCTAGACATGTACCTGCTCACGAATATCGTTGATCAGCTCGGACCGAATGTGATCAGGCCGAAGCGTGTCAACGGGGAAATGGTCAATACGGATCGTTTGTATCGCAACAACGGGAATCAAACATTCACAAATGTATCCAGGGAAGCGGGCATCCTCAAGGAGGGATATGGATTGGGTGTGTCTGTTTGTGACCTTAATAAGGACGGATGGCCGGATATTTTTGTCTCCAACGATTATGTCTCCAACGATCTGCTTTATATCAATAACAAAGATGGCACGTTCACCGATCAGGCGGCATCGGCATTGAAGCATACGAGTTATTCCGCCATGGGTAATGACGTATCGGATTTCAATAATGACGGACAATTGGATATCATGGAGCTTGATATGCTGCCTCCCGACAATTACAGAAAAAAACTGATGTTCGGCGCCACCAACCATGATCGCTATCGTTCAGAGATCCAGTATGGTTACCAGCCACAATACATGCGCAATACCCTGCAGTTGAATCAGGGCAGCGGGAAAATGGGAGAACTTCGTTTCAGTGAGATAGCGATGCTTGCAGGGGTGGATGCGACTGATTGGAGTTGGAGTCCTTTGTTCGCGGATTTCGATAATGATGGATGGAAAGACCTGATGATCACGAATGGTTACCCGAGGGATATCACGAACCGTGATTTCATCAATTTCAGAGCACATGATTTTTCACAAAACCAGCAAGATGGATCGCGCGGGGAAAAACTGTTCAAGGCGTTAAAAAAGCTTGACGGAGCGCTACTCAATAATTTTATATTTAAAAACAACAAAGACCTGACCTTCAAAGATGTTTCTGCGGAGTGGGGATTCACGCAGCATTCATATTCTACTGGAGCGGCATATGCGGATTTTGACAATGATGGCGACCTTGATCTGGTCATTACGAACACGGGAATCCCGGCGTTCCTTTACAAGAATAACGCGGACACTCTTTTTGAACATCACTATCTGAAATTATCATTGAAGGGTCCGGACGGAAACCTCAATGGCTATGGCGCCAAAATACACCTGTATTCAAAGGGGCAGTTGTTTTACCAGGAACACCACACCGTGCGTGGCTATCAGTCTACCGTGGAGGAGATCGTGCATTTCGGATTGGCCGATATCCAGCAGGTTGATTCATTGGTGATTGTCTGGCCGGATGGCAACACACACAAGCTTTTGGATGTCAAGGTTGATCAGTTGCTTGAAGTGGATCATTCATCAAGCGGCAGCCCGCAGGCAGTGCCTTTAGGGCAGCGAGCGTCGACCTGGCTATCGGGAAATGCCGCATTGGGCATTGATTTTTATCACAAAGAGACTCCATATACGGATTTCAACATTCAACCACTCCTGCCACACAAATTTTCTATGGGCGGACCGGGGATTGCCGTGGGGGATGTGAATGGAGATGGCCTGGATGATTTTTTTGTAGGTGGTGCATACAATCAGTCGGGTGCGATTTTCCATCAACAGGCAGGCGGGAGGTTCCACTCCATCCCATTGGATGCTGCAACAAAATATGAAGAGGACATGGGTGCTTTGTTTTTTGATGCTGATGATGACGGTGATCTTGACTTATATGTGGTGAGTGGAGGGAATGAATTTGCCGATGGTTCACCATACTATCAGGACCGCTTGTATTTCAATGATGGCAAAGGATTCTTCAAGGAGGATGAGCAGGCTTTACCAAAGCAGTTTTCAAGTGGGTCTTGCGTAAGCGCATGCGACTTCGACGCAGATGGGGACCTTGATCTCTTTGTTGGCGGAAGAATCAGGCCTCAGCACTATCCCGAAGGCGGGTATAGTCAATTGTTGCAAAATGAAGGTGGCAGATTCATCGATGTCACTGAATCCAAGGCACCCGGACTGCGTAAAATCGGTATCGTCAATGGCGCCATATGGTCTGATGCCAACAACGATAACCTGCCGGATCTCGTGGTCGTGGGGGAGTGGATGCCCATTACCGTTTTTCTCCATACGGGAAAATCATTCCGAAATGCAACTGAAGCCCTTCAGCTGGGTAACACCGTAGGATGGTGGAACAGCATACAGGCTTCAGACCTGAACCGGGACGGCAGAATGGATTATGTGGCAGGAAACCTCGGGTTGAACAGCCGATATGCCATACCATCCTTCCAACCATTGAGCATTTACAGTTATGACTTTGCGAACAATGGAATCCGCAATGCGGTCATTACCTTTTCCAATGGAGGAAAGGAATATCCGGTCCACCCAAAAGACGACTTGATCTTGCAATTGCCCGGATTGAAAAAGAAGTTCCTGCTGTATGCGGACTATGCCAAAGCGGCCATTGGCGACCTTTTTCCGAAGGAAAGCCTCTCGAGTGCGATAAAATCCACTGTCCACACTTTCCATACTTCTGTTCTGCTGAGTAAAGCCGATGGTACCTGGGACCTGTCTCCACTGATCAAAGATGCA
>CAJBPC010000710.1 GCA_903957405.1 uncultured bacterium
AGTGTGCGGCATTCCGGTCATCGCCAGTGACTGGAACATGAATAGCGAAGTGATAAAGGAAGGATTCACCGGCAAACTGATCCCAAACAAGGATGTGAACGCCTTGGCAGATGCGATGATAGATGCCATATCGGACAGGGAAAAATGGCGTGTCATGAGTGTGAATTGCCACAGGCAGGCATTGGAATTCGACACGGACGCAGTATTGGATAAACACATGGAGAAAATCATCTGAGCACATGATGCAACATATCAGGAACAGTTTGCTGGAAAAAATGATATTACCCATCGGTGACAGAATGCTGGGGGGGAGTTTCATGACCGAACTAAAGGAACTCAGGACAATGAAGGGGCATTTGCACCAGCAAATGCAAAAGCTGAAGAATGTCCTGGATCATGCCACGGAGCATTCTCCATATTACAGGAACTTTCATGTGCAAAGAAAAGGCGACCCCGTTGAATACCTGAGGCAATTCCCGATCCTCACAAAAGCTGATCTCCGGCAACACACGGCTGACATGCTGACGCAGCCGATGGAAGGCCTCACAAGGGAATGCAGCAGCGGGACATCCGGGTTTCAAAGCATCGTACACTGGACAAAAAGAGAACAATCGCAACACAGGGCGACACAACTTCTATGGTGGGAATGGGCCGGCTACAGGATCGGTGACCCCCTTGTGCAGACAGGTATCACACCCGATCGAAAACTGATAAAAGGCATCAAGGATAAACTTTTCAACACCTACTATCTGCAGGCATTCAGTCATAGCCAGGATGATGTCGCAAAAGCATTTGCCTGGGCGAAAAAGAAAAAAGAACCTGTTCTTGCCGGTTATGCATCATCGTTATATGTCCTCGCACAATTCGCGGAAAAGATGGACGTGAATCTGCATTTCAAAACAGCGATTGCATGGGGTGATAAAATGTTTCCGCATTACCGAAAACTCATCGAGTCGGTGTTCTCGACACGTGTCCATGAAACATACGGATCCGCGGAAGGGCTGATGATGGGTGCGCAAAAGGATCTGGACTACATGTATCAGATGAACTCGAATGTATTCATGGAAATCCTTGATGATGATGGCCAACCCGTGAAGGAAGGAGAGATGGGTCATGTCATTGTAACAAACCTGAATGCCTATGCGATGCCGCTCATCCGTTATCGGATCGGCGACCTTGCCAGGATGCTGCCGAAGGAAGACTACCCCTCAGAAAGGGAGCTGCATTTCCCGCTGATCGAAAAAGTGATTGGGAGGGATACGGATCTCGTGCGCACGCCCGGGGGAAAGATGATGGTCGTACATTCGTTTACCGGCATCTTCGAGCATATCCCCCAGATCAGCCAGTTCAAGATCATTCAAGAAAAACTGGAAGGCATCACCATCGAATTTGTCAGAGGCGAGGGCTTCCACGAAACATTGCTTGGTAAGGTCGAAACAAACATCCTCAATAATATCCGAGAACCCTTTGAGATCATATTCAAGGAAATGAAGGCCATCAGTCCATCTCCTTCAGGTAAGCCTCAACTGATCGTTTCCAGGATCGCAGCGAAAAAACCCTGACAAGCATTCACCCTAAAGACAAGGCATTTGAAGATCGTTTATTTCTATCAATACTTCTGCACACCGAACGGATCCTGGGGTACGCGTATCTATGAGTTCGCTTCCGAGTGGGTCGCACAGGGACATGATGTGACTGTTGTGACTTCCGTTTACAGCAAGTCGGACCTGAAGGCCACAAAGTTCATTGAAACACAATACCATAACGGCATTAGGGTCAAAGTGATAAATCTCAAGATAGACAATCGACAGCCCTTGCTGCAAAGGATATATACTTTCGTCGCATATGCGATCATTTCCGCATGGTACGCCCTCACACTGCCGGCGGATGTGGTCGTGGCATCATCCGGCCCCATCACCGTCGGTATTCCCGGCTTGGTGGCGAGATATCTTCGCGGCAGAAAGCTGGTGTTCGAAGCAAGAGATCTTTGGCCAGATGGCGCCATAGAACTCGGTATCATCAAGAACTCCCTTATCCGGAAACTTGCTTACGGTTTTGAAAGCTTCTGTTATGCATCCTCCAGGGCGGTGGTGTCGTTATCTCCCGGCATGAAAGAGGCCATAGAAAGAAAACACAAACATCCGCAGGTATACTCTGTGACCAATTCCGCCAACATAAGCCTGTTTTCCGGCATCCTTCCTTTCAAAGACTATGGCGTTCTGCGATCCGGAAAGTATGCCATTTATTCCGGAAACATCGGAGAGGTCAATAATGCTTGGTGGATGTATGAAGCCGCAAGATCACTGAGGGAAAAGGGACATGGCGACATCGTGATCCTTATGGTAGGGGAGGGCCAGCAGAAGAAAGACCTACAAGCGCGAGTTGCGAAGGATCGCCTTGAAAACCTCATTTTCTTTGATCTCATGCCCAAAACCGAACTGGTGGCATTGGTGCAGCATGCCATGGTTTCTCTCGTGCCCCTGAAAGGCACACCGGTATTGGACACTTCTTCACCCAACAAATTCTTCGAGTCCCTTGCCGCAGGCGTACCGGTGATACAGACAACCCAGGGTTGGATGAAGGTATTCCTCGATGCACACGACATAGGGTTCACCGTCGACCCCAATGATCCGACATCCCTCGCAGATTGCCTGATAGCATTGGATGCGAACAAGGCGTTGAAAGACGAACTCGGACGCAATGCGGCAATAGTCGCAAGAGAGCATTTTGACAAATCGAAACTGGCAGCAGATATGCTAGCTGCCTTGCAAAAAGCAATACGATAAGATGCTGACAAAACTCTTTCAAAGAACCACCCAGTCCTCATCCTTCATCCCGGAGATTGACGGGTTGAGGTTTTTTGCCATCATAACCGTGGTCATTTTTCACCTTAATACCGCCTATTCCAGGCAGCTGGGGATGGATGACTACGCATTGTCCTTGTTGGGGAATAGCCGCGAGATCACCTCCTCAGGTTGGTGGATCATACGGCTGGACCTGGGTGTGAAAGTCTTCTTCGCGATCAGCGGAATGGTACTGGCCCTGCCATTTCTGAAAGCCGGTCTGTTCGCCGGGAAAAAGATAGACCTGAAGGATTATTTCTACAGAAGGCTTACAAGGCTTGAACCGCCTTTTATCATCACGCTTGTCGGCTTCTACATGGTGCATATCCTCTTGATGGATAAGACCGCTGCCGAGCTATGGCCGCACATGATGGCCGGACTCTTGTATGTCCATACATTTATCTTTGCAGCTCCGAATCCAATAAACCCCGTCACTTGGAGCTTGGAGACAGAAGCGCAGTTCTATATGATCGTGCCGATATTATTCTTTCTGCTTTTTCGATCCCCCATGAAATGGTATCGGATATCACTCATAGCGGGATTGTTCGCATGCTCCCTGTTCTTTAAGCACTACATGTATCACAAAATGGTATATTTTCTTCAATACTGCATCTTCTCATATTTCACAAACTTCATCACCGGCATCCTGTTCGCATGGTTCTTTCTTGTAAAGAAGGAGTTTTTCAGCGTGAAACATGTGTTCTGGGATGTTACCGGTATCGCAGGGATTCTCCTTATATTTATTTTCTATAAACCGCAGGCCGACATCATCAACAACATCATATTCAATGCGGGTATTTTCCTGTTCATGGTCGCGGCTTTCAAGGGAACATTCTTCAACCGGTTCTTCACA
>CAJBPC010000711.1 GCA_903957405.1 uncultured bacterium
GGTGGACATCCGGGAAAATCCTTCCTGAAGACACCCCCACTTTCATGTTTCAAGCTAATCTGTGAAAAATGAAAAAAGAATGCACACAGGCAATTTGCCATAGCAGTGGCCGTTTGATTTCATTACGGGCACTGCCTGTACATCAAACAATACTCAATGATCTTCAAGCCTTCGCCTTTGAAGGATGTAATGGTAGTGACTCCCGAGTTCCGTACGGACGAACGCGGTGGATTCGCACGCATCTTTTGTGAAAAAGAATTTGCTGAAAGAGGCATGAATCATCATCTTTCGCAAGGAAACATTGCGTACAACCATAAGAAAGGCACCCTTCGGGGAATGCACTATCAGCTCCCTCCGATGGGAGAATCAAAGCTGGTTCAATGCACTCGTGGATCTGTCTTTGATGTCGTCATCGATTTGAGAAAAGACTCCCCAACTTATCTACAACATTTTAGTATCGAACTCAACGCCGATAACAGGATAGCCTTGTATGTTCCGGAGATGTTCGCACATGGATACCTGACACTCACCGATGATGTGGAGATGACCTATCTGGTCAGCACGCCTTACTCACCTGAACACGAACGGGGAGTCCGATACAACGACCCGGCCTTCAACATCCAATGGCCCATGTCAGTGGAAATGATATCGGGAAAAGATAATAACTGGGCATTATTCATACAAGAGGAAAACACCAATCAAACAACCAAGACATGATCATCATCGACAACGCACTTCAAAAAAGACATTCAGAAGGCAGACCCATACAAGTGGGGATTATAGGCGCAGGGTTCATGGGCAAGGGCCTCACCCATCTCATCGTTAAAACCATCAAGGGGATGCGTGTGGCGGCCATTTCCAACAGGAACATAGAAAAGGCAAAAGAAGCATTCGCATTCGCGGGTGTAACGGAAGTGGACGAAGCCAGCACTGTATCAGCTGTGGAGGATCATATCCACAATGGGAAATACTGCGTCGTGGATGATCCTACCCTGCTTTGTAAGGCATCTAACATAGACATCCTCGTGGAGATGACGGGACATGTTGATTTCGGAGCTCATGTGGTGATGACAGCCATTAAACATGGTAAACACGTACTACTCGTCAACGCGGAAGTCGATGCCACCATCGGTCCCATTATACAGGAATATGCCAGGAAGGCAGGAGTGATCGTCAGCGGATGCGATGGTGACCAACCAGGAGTAGAGATGAACCTGTTCAGATTCGTGAAGTCATTCGGCATCACGCCACTCGTGTGCGGCAATATCAAAGGTCTTCAGGATTTTTATCGCACCCCCACGACACAGAAGGGATATGCCGAGCATTGGGGACAAACACCGCACATGGTGACAAGCTTCGCTGATGGCACAAAAATCTCATTCGAACAAGCAATTGTCGCCAATGCCACGGGCATGACGATCCCCAAGAGGGGTATGTACGGCTACGACTTCTCCCTTCATAAAGAAGAACTGATCAGCCGCTTCAAAATAGACTATACCGGACATGTGGATGACCTCACAAAAGTTTACGATATCGATGAACTGAGATCCATGGGCGGCATCGTGGATTATGTGGTCGGACTGAAACCCGCACCGGGCGTATATGTCATCGGCACACACGACGACCCCAAGCAGTGCCACTACCTGAACTATAACAAACTTGGCGAAGGCCCGCTGTATTCGTTCTACACACCTTACCACCTGCTGCACTTCGAAGTGCCCATCTCCATCGCACGCATCGTACTCTTCGGCGACAAGATCATCACCCCAGACTTCGGCCCCAAGGTGGACGTGATCACGCTGGCAAAAAAGGATCTGAAGGCCGGCGAGAAACTCGACGGACTGGGAGGCTATTGCACTTACGGGCAATGTGAGACGTATGAGATCACCCGATCGCAAAACCTTATCCCAATAGGGCTTGCTGAAGATTGCATCTTGAAGAATGCGGTAAAAAAAGATCAGGCAGTAACATACGATGATGTGGTCGTTCCGGAAGAAGGACTTGCGCGCGCACTCAGGATCGAGCAAGACAAATTATTTCCCATCTCCTAATCCATAGAACCAAAAAGGCATTCCATGCGTAGGTATCGACCACACCCATGTCGCAGCAAAGATCGCAAGGTGAATAGGCATTGACGTCGTCGAGAAATACCTTGGAGTGGCAGTGACGCGCAAACGCTTCACCAGAGGGGGATTTAAACCTCATGATTGGCAAGATCGTTCGTGCATAAATCATTTTTGTGACGGGACATCATAATCCGATCGCTGTCCTAGATAAATCCTTTTTGAAAGACCGGAGTAAGTCCTAATCATTTCCTGGAATCTAAATATCCGGGATTTTGGAGCATTCAGATCCATAGGGATTAAGAGAATGCTGCGGTTCGGTTATTCCAATGATGATATGAATGAACAGCATGCCTATTCGCCTGAACTCTTTTTCTTAATAATATCAATGCTAAGTGAATAGCCGGTGAAATGGCCTGAGCTTTTTTTTTGAATCGCCTCTCGAAAAAATGACATTCCGTACAAGATATAATGACATTCAACGTTATTCTATAACAAAAATCATTCTTATATGAAAGCTGTCATTCTCGCTGGAGGACATGGCACTCGACTTGCTGAGGAAACCGGAACCAGGCCAAAACCCATGGTGGAAATTGGAGGGAAGCCTATCTTATGGCATATAATGAAAGCTTATTCTCTTCATGGCATTAATGAATTTATCATATGCACTGGATATTTGGGGCAATACATCACTGAATACTTTCAGCAATACTTCCTCAATGAATCGACGGTTACCTTCGATCTGAAGAATAACTCCATGCAGATCCACGAAACCAATGTGGAGCCTTGGATCGTGACCATTGTTTATACCGGCCATAATACGTTGACTGGGGGAAGACTGTTACGCGTTCGTCCACACCTTAATGAAAATGAATCGTTCTGCATGACCTATGGAGATGGCTTGTCGGACGTAAATATCAGTGAACTGATAAGTTTTCACAAACGGAGTGGGAAGCTTGCGACCCTCACAGCCGTTCGCTCTCCTGGTCGGTTCGGGGTATTGGCGCTGAGTGATGGAGAAGATAATATTATCAGCAGTTTCAATGAAAAAATAGAAGGCGAAGTCTCCTTGATAAATGGTGGCTTTTTTGTTCTCGAGCCCGCTGCTCTGGATTATGTTAAAGATGGAGATAGCTCCACATGGGAAAAAGAACCACTGATGAACTTGGCTGCGGATGGTCAACTTACTGCATTCCGTCATTTTGGTTTCTGGCAACCAATGGACACCCTTCGCGATAAGCATGTTTTAGAAAATTTTTGGAAAAGCGGAGCAGCACCTTGGAAAAAATGGTAACCATAAAAGCCTAACTAAAGCAATTATAACTTCTTTAATGCATACGAAAATCCTGGGAACAGCCATATACAATGGATGATTTTCACTTCTTGATCAGTGAAGGATCCTACAACAAAGAATCCCGAAATCAAGTTCTATGTTTGCGTCGAATTCCTTAGCAATCATTGTAAAGTTGAATTCGAGAAACTTGCTCTGGATCCTTTTATGGCAGAATCCAACATTCATTCAACCATCAATGGGCTAATTATGCAGCTGCGATTGCCGGTACTGCCCAGCGCTGATTCGAAATCAACGCACTGCGTTCGGATTGCTTTTCGAAATCAGTCAACGATCATGGGCACCAATCTAATAAATTGCTGAAATAATTTATTGTTGTGTTCATGGATCAAATTTATTTTGAGAATAATAAATCGGTTATAATAAAAGTACTTGCTGAAAAAATAGCATTCATCTAAAGTCAAAGTTGATCAACCTTGACTTTAGATGAATCTATAATGCTCTGTGAAGATTAAAGGAACTGCAC
>CAJBPC010000712.1 GCA_903957405.1 uncultured bacterium
CCAAAACCGGAATGATTTCTACCGCTCCATGGCAATGCCGCACTTACCCGATCGCAACAATTCCAATAGGCGGTCCCGGCATCCATATCCTGCAGGATCGCAGCGGCGCGGTGCTTTTCAGTGCAGTACACCCCCGCCGTCAATCCATAATCCGTATCATTCATGAGTGCTATCGCTTCCTTGTCATCCTTGACTTTCATGATGCCGATCACCGGGCCGAAGGATTCCTCTTTCATGACAGACATGCCATGGTCGACATTGACGAGCACGGTGGGTTCAAAAAAATATCCCTTACCAGGAACCGCCTTTCCCCCTGTCAATATTTTCGCTCCCTTTTCGGTGGCATCCTTTATTTGTGTCAGGAGGAAATCCAATTGCGATTTACGGGTCAAGGGACCGATATAAACCCCTTCTTCCTCCGGTGCGCCCATCTTCCAGGAGTTGACCTCCTTCACAAACGCTTCCACATACTGATCGTAGACCTTTTCATGCACATAGATCCGCTCTACGGAGCAGCAACTTTGACCGTTATTGTAAAAAGCCCCATCAGCAGTTCCCGCAGCAACAGACGCCACGTCAATGATGTCATCCGCGATATACAGCGGGTCTTTACCGCCCAGTTCGCATTGACAGGGAACCATTTTTTTTGCTACGGTTTCATAAATGTACTTCCCGGTCTTGTATGACCCGGTAAAAAAGTACCCGTCGAACGGCAGTTCAAGCAACGCCTTTCCGGTAGCTGCGCCACCCAGACCGACCATGAACACATCGTCAGGCACGCCTGCTTTTTTCAATAGTGATTCGATGTGCAAGCCTGTCAGGCTTGCATATTCAGATGGCTTGTACAGCACGGCATTGCCGGCAAGCAGTGCCGGTACAAAAACATTCGTACCCACCAGATATGGGTAATTCCATGCAGAGATGTTGCATACCAAACCCAGTGGCTCATAGCTGATTTTTTCCACCATACCGTTGCCTTCAGACATGATCTCATCTGAAAGGTACTTTGTCGCATGGGCTGTCAGCCACTCGATTCTTCCCTTCGCTCCGTTCACTTCATTGCGGGATTGCTGCAAGGGTTTGCCCACTTCCTCTGAAAGCGTCTTGGCCAGTGTTTCCATGTTTTCGGAAAGCAAGTCGCCGAATTTCCTCAATACGGAAACCCTGCTTTCCAAAGGCAGTCCCGCCCATGCCTTCTGCCCTTTTTTCAGTGCGTTGAACTTCTGACCAAGGCTTTGGGAGTCATCTTCCTTCAAGGTGGAGATGCATACTTCCGTGGCCGGATTGACGACTTGAAATGTATCCATGGTTGACATGCGTACTTGTTGTAAAAATGATTTTTTTATATTTACTGAAAGTGGGTTCGAATCCCTGTCGGCCATCCTTTCGGGATGCCATTGCACACAGAGCATGAATCCCTTTTGCCGAGGGTCGGCGTACTCCACTGCCTCGATGGTATGGTCACTGGATCTTGCGGAAACAACAAGAGTCTCAGCGATCGCAGTGGGATCGATGCACTGGTGATGCGCACTGTTCACTTCGCCAAGTTCCAGCCCCGCTATCTGCCGGAGCAGGGTTCCATCCACAATGTGCAGGTCATGACGCTTGTCTTCTGTTGATTTGCGATGAACCCCATTCGCAACCTCACCCATATCCTGTATGAGGTTGCCGCTTTCAATGGTATTGATGAGCTGAAGGCCCCTGCAGATCCCCAACACCGGCAGTCGATGGCATCGGGCGTACCGGTATATCAGGGTCTCAAAGCGGTCACGCGCTATCTGAAACTCGGCAGGCATGTTTTCATATCTGATGTCGCCACCGTATAAGGATGGATCGACATCCACGCCACCCGTTAGGATGAATGCATCACAGGTGTTGATGTCTGGGAAATTATTTTGGATGAAGGAGAGTTCTACGATTTCAATATCATCCCTTTTATCTGCTTCACTGAACCAGTTGATATAATTATCAAAATTGGTTGCAGTATAGGACACACCGATACGCTTCATGTCGTCACAATGCTTTTAGATAAAGATCCCGGAAGTTTTCCCGCGACACCGGCTTGGGGTTGTTCGGGTGCGCAAAATCCGCCACGGCAAGGTCTGCCAGCGTTTCAACATGCTCATCCCTCACGCCGATGTCACGCAAGCGATGGGGTATCCCGATGCGATCGTTGAGGTCATGAAGGAATTCAACCACACCGGCGCCGCTCTCGTCTTTTAGTTCGAGGGTCCGCGCCATTTTTCTGAACCGGTCCTCGAATCCGGCGACATTGAAAGCCATGCCATATGGCAGGTTCACGGCATTGGCCAGTCCGTGGTGTGTGTCCAGCAGGGAGGAAAGGGGATGCGCCAGGGAGTGCACCACGCCCAACCCTTTTTGGAATGCGACAGCCCCCATCATGGAAGCGATCAGCATCTTGCTCCTGGACTCGACATCGGAATGTTTAACGGCCTGTTCAATGGACTGAGCGATCAGCGACATGCCTTCCAGTGCTATGCCTTCACACATGGGATGAGGCATTTTGGCTATGTATGCCTCCATGTTGTGGGTGAATGCGTCCATACCTGTCGCAGCGGTCACTGCAGGAGGCAGATCCATCGTGAGTATCGGATCCGCGAATACGATCTTTGCCAGCAGTTTCGGGGAAAACAGGATTTTCTTCTGGTGCGTGTCATCATCGGCGATGATGGCACTTCGGCCCACTTCACTTCCGGTACCTGCCGTGGTGGGAATGGTGATGAAATGCGGCACATCGTTCACCACATGAACATCACCGCCTATGAGGTCATCGTATTTGAATAGATCTTCCCGGTGGTTGATGCGCAACAGAATCGCCCTGGCAACATCCACTGCGGCTCCCCCACCGATACCGATGATGCAATCCCGATGGGTATCATCGTACCTGTCCGTTCCCTTGTACACATCAGAC
>CAJBPC010000713.1 GCA_903957405.1 uncultured bacterium
GTATTCGGCAAGGAACTTAACTTTGCACCCCATGCAGACGACCATCGGTAAGGATATCAAATACGCTTCAATGCTTTTGCAGCAAGGTGAGATCGTCGCTATCCCTACAGAGACGGTTTACGGCCTTGCTGCGAATGCATTGAATGAAGACGCAGTCCTGCGCATCTATGAGGCCAAACAAAGGCCCAGGTTCAATCCGCTCATTCTGCATGTCGACTCCTTTGAAAAGTTCGACACCTACGCCCAGGATATTCCTGACGCATGCTATCGCTTGGCCGAGCGATTCTCCCCAGGCCCACTGACGTTCCTGCTGCCCAAAAAAAACAATGTGCCCGACCTGGTCACAGCCGGCAGCGACCACGTCGCCTTGCGCGTGCCCGCTCACCCGTTCGCACTGGAGCTTCTCAAATCGATCGACTTCCCCCTTGCGGCACCCAGTGCAAACCCATCGGGTTATGTCAGTCCGGTCACCGCCCGGCATGTCTATGACGGTCTGCACGGCCGGATCCCTTACATACTCGATGGCGGTCCTTGTCAGGTGGGGCTCGAATCCACCATCATCGGCTTTGAAGATGGAAAGGTGGTCCTGCACCGGTATGGTGCCGTTACCGCCGAAGACATGGAAGCACGCAGCGGATGCCCTGTCGTTACAAAGCATTCCGACGACCATCCCCTAACCCCCGGTAAGCTGAAAAGTCATTATGCACCCGCGCTGCCATTGTTTGTCGGGGACATTCCTGAACTCATGAAACGATTCGGAGACAAGCGTCTAGCCGTGATCTCCTTCCGGCAGCGGTATGTCGATCCGGCACCTGATTACGCTTTTGTTTTGTCCCCTTCGGGTGACCTGCATGAGGCCGCAAGAAAACTATTCCATACCATGCGCGACATCGATGCGATCGATGCAGATGTGATACTGGCGGAGTTGTTTCCGGAGCAGGGTCTCGGATTGGCCATCAATGACAGGCTGCATCGCGCCCAGTCACTATTCAGATGATGCGGGATCTCCTGCAGCGGTGGGCTTGTAAAAAAAATAGTCCCGGGCACTAACACCCGGTGGTTTATTCTGCTAAATTTGTAAGTGCTGCGGTTGGTTCATCCGTCCCGTAGCGGCGGTACGAACCAACCGACCTTCCATTATCCCTTGATGTGCTAATTGTCCAAACCATGAAAAGTAACGCTGAAACCTCAGTAATGAAGGCCGTTGCACTATTGTGCCAACGAGATTTCATTGTCATTCCGGACAGTGATGGATATCTTATTGCCTGTAACGCGCTTGACGACGCCGCAGTGGCCAACCTGCGCGAGGTCGCGCACACCGATTCTGATAAGGCACTCGCAGTCCTGCTTGCTTCCCCGGAAAGATTCGGGAAATATGCCGCACAGACCCATCCCGCCATCGAAAAGCTTTCCCGTTCTTTTTCTGGAAAGATCGGATTCCTGCTCGCACCCCGTTTCCATATCAAAGCATGCGTCAAGGCATCTCAGGATAAGATTGAATTTTCAATCCCTTCCTCCCCGCTGTTGCTTTCGATATTGTCCAAGACCCAATACCCCCTGGCCATTGCACGGGTGTCTGGAGATCCGGGAATGCTCTTAGGCAATTACCCTTTTGTATTCAATTGCGAAGCATGTGATATGGAACCCAGGCCGACCCTCCTGGGATTCGACGACGGACAGATTGTTTTGCATCGCAACGGTCCCGTTTCCACATCCCAGATTGAAAAAATCACCGGCATCCCGGTCATACGCTCACTGAATCCCATCTTCCCCGAAAAAGGGAAAAGTCTGGTCGCAGTCATCTGAAAGTACATAGGGTCAAGCCATCTCGCTGAGTTCAAGCCAGCGGAGTTCCTTGCCATCCAGCAGTGAAGAGATCTCCATGATCCGTCTTGACAGCTTGTCCAGCGCTTCAAATGAGAGGTCGCCATGGTTCATCGACTCTGTCACTTCGGATTTTTCCTTGTTGAGCGATTCGATGTCCTTTCCAAGCAGTTCCATTTCACGCTTCTCCCCAAAACTCATTTTTCGTTTTTCCTTTTCGACTACTTTGACGGGTTCATCCTTCTGTTTGTTCGACTTCTCTGGTTCTTCGCGAGGGGCTCCTTTTTTTTTCTCCTCGAGGCTTTCCCGGTAAGTGCCGTAATTGCCGGGGAAGTCTCTTATCGCACCATCCCCCTCGAAGACCAGGAGGTGGTCGACGAGTCGGTCCATGAAATACCGGTCATGGCTCACAATGAGCAGGCAGCCGGGGAAATCCGCGAGGAAGTTCTCCAGCACGCCGAGTGTGGGCAGGTCGAGGTCGTTTGTCGGTTCATCCAGCACTAAGAAGTTTGGACTTCTGAACAGGATCGACAGCAGATGGAGCCGCCGTTTTTCCCCGCCGCTCAGTCGGCTGATATACGTGTATTGCTGGTCCGGCGTGAACAGGAACAGTTCGAGGAATTGTGCGGCACTGAGGGAGCCTCCGTTCGCCAGTGGGAAGTTCTCTGCGATGTTCTTGACGTATTCAATGACCCGCATGTCTTCTTTGATGTGCAGGCCTTGCTGGCTGTAATGCCCGAATACCACGGTCTCCCCGATATTGACCTTTCCGCTGTCGGGCTGCTCGGTACCGAGGATGATGTTGATGAAGGTGGATTTCCCCGCACCATTGCGCCCAATGACCCCCACGCGTTCCCCTTTTTTGAAGGTGTAGTCGAAACCTTTCAGGATCTGCTTTTCGCCAAAGCTTTTATAGACCTTCTTCAGCTCCCCGACTTTTCCACCGAGGCGGTTCATCTTCATCTGGAGTTCCAACTGCTGGTCTTCCACGCGTTTTTTGGCCTTGGCCTCCACTTCGTAGAAATTATCCTGGCGGCTTTTTGATTTGGTGGTCCTGGCCTTGGGCTGCTTGCGCATCCACTCCAGCTCGCGGCGGAAGGTGTTGCGTGCCTTCTCGATGCCCGACACCTCGTTTTCCACCCTTGCGGCTTTCTTCTCCACGTAGTTCTCGTAGTTGCCTTTGTAGATATACAGGCTGCTGCCGTCAAGTTCCCATACCTCATTGCATACCGTATCGAGGAAGTAACGGTCGTGTGTCACCAGCAGAAGGGTGATCTTCTCTTTGTTCAGGTAGTTCTCAAGCCATTCGACCATCTCCACATCGAGGTGGTTGGTGGGTTCATCCATGATCAGCAGCACATGCTTGTGCTCGAAGCCGATATCGATCAGCGTCTTGGCCAATGCCACACGCTTGCGCTGTCCGCCGCTGAGCGTTCCGGCTTTCTGGTGGAGGTTGTGTATGTTGAGTTTGCCGAGGATCTGTTTCACTTTTGCATCGAAGTCCCAGGCGCCCAATTCATCCATGCGCATGATGGCGTCGTTGATGGCATCACTGTCCTCTCCCTCGCTGACCGCTTCGAACTGGCGGATCGCATTCATGATCGGATGGTCGTGCTGGAAGATGTTGTCAAGGATCGAGTCATTCTCCATGAAGTCGGGTTCCTGCTCAAAGAATGCCAGATCGACATCCTTGCTGATCCAGACCTTCCCGCTGTCGGCAGTGTCTCTCCCGGCAAGAATGCGCATGAGGGTGGATTTGCCTGACCCGTTGCGCGCGACCAGGGCTATTTTATCGCCTTCTTCGATGTGGAATGTTATGTTGCTGAAGAGGGGTTTTATACCGAATGACTTGCCGATGTTTTCGACGGAAAGATAATGCATGCGCGAAATTACGGATTCGTCTCCAAGGTGACGGAAGACGATATGTCATGCCTGACGCGATGGACTATTTACCTGCCTGAAATATGATCAGGCACAACAAAATCGTAGCCAAGAGCAGGACCGGGAACTTCCATTTCCTCCATCGCTCCTCGGTTTTCTTCCCCGAAAGGTACCGGTCGCATGCCGCCCTCACCGGATGGACGTCAGGATAGATCCGGTACAACGTGCTGGCCAACGCTTCGGCTTCCGGGAGGCTGAATGATTTCCCGCACTTCAGCAGCAACCTTCCGATGTTGTTCAGCAGGTCCGGTTCTCCCTCGCATGTGAGCATGTCCACCGAATCATCTGACAGGATCCTTTGCAATTGCGCCATCAATGCAGACTGATCCATTCTGAACGGATCATGAATGGCGATATATCGCTCAAGGGATATCACCTCCTTCAGGATATTGGCGGGAGTGAGGGGCAGGCTTTCGGATGGTTTCCCGCCCATGCTCCTTTCATACCACCTTTCCTGCAGGTAAGCTTCTTTTTTGACAGGGTCACGGAGGGTTTCATAAGCTTCCTGTATCTCTCGGAAATGCGCCAGCGCCACCTTATCATCTCCCTGCTTGTCGGGATGGTACGCCATCGCCAACCGGCGGTAGCTTCTGCGGATCTCATCCGGGGTCGCTTGCGGAGACACACCGAGGATCATGTAATAGTCCTTGGGCATAGTAGATTTGAAACGGCAATTTAATCATTGTATGATGCATCTGCACAATCACGCGCCACGCTTTCACATTCGGTAACTTTACAGATTAATGGATTTGCCGTATCAGGGTCCATTGAAAATGATCAAGCAATGATTACACGTGGATGGATATGGATGATCGTGATTTTTGTTTCTTGTGCAACCCACTCCTGCACTTCCACGGGGGCAAAGGCGGATCCGCCGCTTGCGGACCAGGCAAGGTTGCCAACATCCAAAGCGGTGGGCGACAATATGGCATCAAAAGAAACGTCGCCTGCCAATCCGGCGAAAGGGATCAGAAGGGAAGTTCCGATCCTCTGCTATCA
>CAJBPC010000714.1 GCA_903957405.1 uncultured bacterium
CGTTCATGAACATGACGGCTCGAATCGTGCGCTTCGGCCTGATGCCAAGGGCTTTCATGACCCGGATGACTTCAATGCTCTGAACACATCCAGCCCCATCGTCATGGGCTCCTTCACCTAGATCCCAGCTGTCAAGATGCCCTCCGACGGTTATGACCTCATCCGGGAATTCCGTACCCCGCAGTTCTCCCACCACATTGTATGACAACACATCGGGGAACATCTTACCATTCGTCCGGAACCGGCAGTCGCGGACCTCTCCTTTCCGCAATGCGTCGCTAAGCATCACGGCATCGCGTGTGCTGATGGCGATCGCCGGCAGTCGGGGAAAGGAATCATTGTAGCGGGTGGTGCCTGTGTGCGGGTAGTCGTCGACGTTAGATGCCAGGGAACGGATCAAAACGCCTTTGGCACCATACTTGGCGGCCATGGAAGGGCCATTGCCGCGGTACGTCCCGGCCTGTCCGTAAGCCCTAAAAGTCTGAACCAGCGTCGGGTCCATCGCATGATTGAAGAAAACAATCCGGCCTTCGACACCCGCTCTGCCAAGTCGCTCCAATTCCTGGAAGTCGCGCACTTCGATGACCTCGCCACGGATGCCATTGCCCGGTGTGCCTACGGAATTGCCGAGGGCTGCTGCACGCAGCGGAATCCTCCTCCCGTCTGTCATCGTGAGACTTGCCTCTTCCTTCGCCCCTCGCACCCATTTCGGCACCATGCAGGGCTGCAGGAACACCGTATCGGCACCTGCCTCACGAAGCATGCGTGCCGTCTCCACCACGGCTTTCTCCGCACCCGCTGAGCCTGAAAGACGGGGCCCTATCTGCTTGCACAGGAAGCGCAGGTTCTCATAGGCCTTGCCGTTGCGCAAAATCTCATCGGATATCCGGCGGATCAGCATGGAGTCCGAGGACGACTGCGCCGACAGGATCATCGGCAGAAAGATGGCCGCAATACTGGCCATTCCGGTCATGCATTTCAACTTTATCATGGTCAATAACGGGGGGTTATATCTGTGATCGAGATGATGCTGTCAACCACATAATGGCTGTATCCCCTCCAAGGCAACGCACCATTGTATTCCTTGTAATGCAGGTTGAACATCTTCCCGTCATTCGTCATCAGCTCCTTGGCGATACGCTCATCAACGATGGAAAAATCGAAGTCATAAGACTGTACCGTATTGGGGGATTTGGAACGCAGTCCCGACTGGATGAGTTTGCCTTCGTATGTCTTGAAAACATATCCTTTCTTCACCAGATAATTCAATTCACCTGACTTTGCACCCTCGCCGAACACAAAATAAAATTTCCAGTAGAAGAAACCCGCACCTATCAGTAAGAGGATGAAGATGATGGACCATATCGTCGTACGCATGAGGTTGTATTTAGAAGCGGAAAATAACGAATCTTCACGACATTGTCATCTTGATAAATCCTGACATCGATTGTGTAAGTCACGCCCATCGGGGGATTCTGCCAATAACACTTACCTTTGCAGTTCTTCACTTAACCAACAATCTGCCACCATGAATATTGGGATCGTATGTTATCCGACTTTCGGGGGGAGCGGTGTCCTGGCAACCGAACTGGGAAAAGCCCTTGCGGACAAAGGGCACAATATCCACTTCATCACCTATCAGCAGCCCGTCAGGCTGACTGGCTTCAGTGCCAATATCTTCTATCACGAAGTACATGTGCCGACCTACCCGTTGTTTGATTTCCCGCCATATGAAACAGCGCTCGCAAGTACGATGGTCGACGTGATCCGAAACAACCGCCTCGATCTACTGCATGTGCATTATGCCATACCGCACGCAGCGGCGGCATACATGGCCAAAAGGATCCTGGAACCGGAAGGCATCCGCATCCCGGTCATCACAACCCTGCACGGCACAGACATCACGCTTGTCGGAAAAGACAAAACCTATGCTCCGGTCGTCACATTCTCCATCAACGAGAGCGATGCCATCACGGCCGTATCCGAAAACCTGAGGAAAGAAACATACGCGAACTTCCGCATCCACAAGGAAATAGAAGTCATCCATAATTTCGTCGACATCGAACGCTTCAGCAAGAAGCCGATTGACGCATTCCGAAAAGTCATCGCACCGAATGGCGAACGTATTGTGCTGCATGCTTCAAACTTCAGAAAGATCAAGCGCATCGGAGATGTCATAGACATCTTCGGAAAAATCCGAAAGGAGATCCCCGCGAAACTGCTATTGGTGGGCGACGGCCCCGAAAGGCCTGCGGCTGAGGACCAGATCCGCCAGTTGGAACTCTGCGATGATGTCCGCCTGCTGGGAAAACAACAGGATATGGAAGAGATCTATGCGATATCCGACCTCTTCCTCTTGCCGTCTGAGTACGAGAGTTTTGGTCTGGCTGCCCTCGAAGCCATGGCAGGTGGTGCGCCGGTCGTCTCCGCCAA
>CAJBPC010000715.1 GCA_903957405.1 uncultured bacterium
AATTCGTGGAAGAACCAAGGCATATAGAAATACAGATCGCCGGTGATCGGTATGGAACCGTTTGCCACCTGAGTGAACGTGACTGCTCGATCCAAAGACGCCACCAAAAGCTGGTGGAGGAATCTCCTTCGCCTTTCATGACCGATGACTTGCGCGAACGAATGGGTGCCGCTGCCGTCAAAGCCGCTTCCGCCATCAATTACGAAAGCGTCGGCACCATTGAATTCCTCGTTGACAAACACCGGAATTTCTATTTCATGGAGATGAACACCCGCATCCAGGTGGAACATTGCGTGACGGAAGAAGTGACGAATTTCGACTTGATAAAGGAACAGATAAAGATAGCCTCGGGCGATCCGATATCCGGTATCAACTATTATCCATCCATGCACGCCATCGAGTGCCGAATTAATGCAGAAGATCCTTATTTGGATTTCCGTCCCAGCCCCGGACGGATTACTGTCCTCCATCAACCGGGAGGACATGGCATACGGGTCGATTCACATGTATATGCCGGATATTCCATCCCTCCTTATTATGATTCCATGATCGCAAAGATCATTGCGGTCGCGCGCACACGCGATGAGGCCATCAACACCATGAGCCGCGCACTGAGCGAGTATGTCATCGAAGGGGTGAAGACCACCATCCCCTTCCATCAGCAACTCATGAAACACGAGGATTTTAGAAGCGGCAACTTCACGACAAAATTCATGGATTCATTCAAGATGCTGTAAAAGATACGCGTAAATAATAATAGTAACGGCCCCATGTCATCATTTTGGCATGGGGCCGGTGCTTTTATTCAGGGGGTCCCTTGAGGGTCGGGCTTTAGTGACTCCGACTTTCGCCTCGATGCGCCCCTAGTCCGTCATCAAAGAAGCCCGTGTCAATGGAATGACACGGGCTTCTATTTTATCTTGAACATGATCCTTGCCTGAAGGCGGCATTCCTGCGGCGCACCTTTCCAGGCCGATCATGTTTCATCATCTCAGGAACAACAACTCCCTGTATTTCGGCAGTTCCCATTCGGAGTCGTCCACCAATAGCTCCAGTTTGTCGACATGGTACCGGATCTCGTCGAAGTAGGGCTTCACTTTATCGCAATATGCGATGGCTTTCTCGCGAGAGTCCGATATCGCATTGGAAGTCTTCCGCGCTTCGGTCATTTCCTGCGTGAGTATCTGAACCTTGTTGATATGCTCAGAGATCTCCATGAGGATGCCTAACTGTGCCGAATATGAACTTTCGGCAATGCCCAGTTCCTTCAGGCCTTTGATATTCTTGATCAGTACATTCTGGTAGCGGATCGCTGCTGGCAGGATGTGGTTTCCTGCGAGGTCTCCGATCACCCTCCCTTCTATCTGTACGATCTTGATGTATTTCTCCAGCTCGATTTCGTGGCGGGCTTCCAATTCGGAATGGGTATACACATTGTGCTTGGCGAAGAGCTTCTTGGCTTTTTCCGTGATCATCGGGTCAAGCGCGACAGGGGTCGTCTTCAGGTTGGGGAGGCCGCGCTTCGCAGCTTCTATCTGCCAGTCTTCACTGTAGCCATCGCCTTCGAAGAGGACCTTCTTACTGTCTTTGATGTATTGTTTGATCACCTGCATGATCGCAACTTCCTTCTTGTCGCCTTTCTCGATGTGTGCATCGACTTCCTTCTTGAAATTGCTGAGCGTCTCGGCCATGATGGTGTTGAGGACAGCCATCCCGTTGGCGCAGTTGGCAGATGATCCCACCGCCCTGAACTCGAATTTATTGCCGGTGAATGCGAAAGGAGATGTGCGGTTGCGGTCTGTGTTGTCCAACAACAATTCCGGTATGCTCTTGTGGATATCGAGCTTCAGCATCACTTCATCCTGCTCGTCGAACTTGTCTCCCACACGGCTTTCGACTTCCTCCAGCACTTTGATCAGGTAGTGGCCGATGTACGCGGAGATGATCGCCGGAGGAGCTTCGTTGGCTCCGAGGCGGTGGTCGTTGCCGGCCGACGCGATGGCTGCACGCAACAGATCCGCATGGTCGTGCACAGCCTTGATCGTGTTCACGAAGAAGGCCAGGAACATCAGGTTTGTTTTAGGTGTCCGGCCAGGAGCAAGAAGGTTGATGCCGGTGTCGGTGGCCATGCTCCAGTTATTGTGTTTGCCGCTGCCGTTGATTCCGGCAAAGGGCTTCTCATGCAACAGCACTTTAAGCTTATGGCGCTTTGCCACACGACTCATGACGTCCATCAGGAGTGTGTTGTGATCCACGGCAAGGTTCAGTTCCTCGAAGATGGGAGCACACTCGAACTGTGCAGGAGCAACCTCGTTGTGGCGGGTACGAAGGGGGATGCCCAAACGATACGATTCAAACTCGAAATCCCTCATGAAGGCGTAAACCCGCTCAGGAATCGCACCGAAGTAGTGATCTTCCATCTGCTGGCCCTTCGCCGGGGAATGACCGAAGACGGTGCGACCGGTCATCACGAGGTCTGGACGCGCATTCGCAAGACCCTCGTCAATCACGAAATATTCCTGCTCCCATCCGAGGGTGGCATAGACCTTGCCGACGTTCCTGTCGAAATAATGACAGACATCCAGAGCCGCCTTGTTCAATGACTCGATCGATTTGATCAATGGCGCCTTGTAGTCAAGTGACTCGCCGGTATATGAAACAAAAATGGTCGGGATGCAAAGCGTTTTACCCTGTCCTATATGCATGATGAATGCAGGGGATGTCGGGTCCCAGGCCGTATAACCACGCGCCTCGAATGTGGCACGCAATCCGCCGCTGGGGAAGGATGAGGCATCAGGCTCCTGCTGCACCAACGCGTCCCCGTCGAAAACCTCCAACGGAGTGCCATCCCCCTTCAAAGTGAAAAAAGAATCGTGCTTTTCCGCCGAAGAACCCGTCAGCGGCTGAAACCAATGCGTGTAGTGCGTGACACCTTTTGTCTCTGCCCACTGACGCATGCCCGCAGCAATCTGGTTTGCCATATTCCGGTCGATCTTATGGCCTGTTTTCGTGGATCCCGTGAGGCTCTTGTACGCCTCGTCACTGAGAAAGCCCCTGGCAGTCTTCATGGTGAAGACGTGCTCCCCGAACATGTCAGTAATCTTACCGGCAGCTTCCACATTCACTTCATTGTTCCCCGCTGTGAGGTTGTCAATGGCTTTGAAACGGAGTGATTGCATATTTCAATGATTTTATAAGCACAAAAGTCAGCATTTTTACGACGAAAATGAAATATTTTTTCTTTCAATTCGGTAAATTGACCTATTGTGTCGATAAATTGTTTACAATTCAGACAATCCCGCACAAAAAATTAGAAGGAAATCCTATTTCATGATATATATGTATTTTATTAATGTGATGTCGCAGACTTCCGGTCGGACACCTTTCCCTGAAAAATATCCGGTTAAACCGGTCCTCATCGATATCCGTTCGCTTCCCCCGAGCGGGAGTTTGACGACATCCATGCAAGACTTTTCATACTTCCGTTTCTGACCTGTACATTTGCCCCATCAACAATGAACATGGAGACGACCGTGGAGACCGCCCAGCAACTGGGCCTGACCGCAGATGAATTCGAGCAAATACGATTGATCCTGGGTAGAACCCCCAATTTTGCGGAACTGGCTGCCTATTCCGTGATGTGGAGCGAACACTGCAGCTACAAGAATTCTATTCGATGGCTGAAGACTCTCCCCCGCGATGGCGAAAAACTGCTCGTCAAGGCCGGTGATGAAAACGCGGGTTTGGTGGATATCGGCGATGGTCTCGGCGTGGTGTTCAAGATCGAATCGCACAACCATCCTTCCGCCATCGAACCCTTTCAGGGCGCAGCCACAGGCGTCGGGGGCATCCACAGGGATATTTTCACCATGGGTGCCAGGCCGATCGCAGCCCTCAATTCCCTCCGCTTCGGAAATCTGTCTGATCCGAAGACACAGCATCTGCTCAGCGGCGTCGTGCATGGCATAGGTCACTACGGCAACTGCTTCGGCGTACCGACGGTGGGAGGAGAGGTTTACTTCGAATCATGCTACCATACCAACCCTCTGGTGAATGCCATGAGTGTCGGCATCGTGGAGGTCGGTAAGACGATCAGCGCAACGGCCCTGGGAAAGGGAAATCCGGTCTTCATCGTGGGGTCCGCCACCGGAAAGGATGGCATTGGCGGTGCTTCGTTCGCTTCCGCAGATATCACAGCAGACAGCATACAGGATCTTCCTTCCGTTCAGGTCGGTGATCCATTCCAGGAAAAGAAACTTCTGGAAGCATGCCTCGAGGTCATCCCCACCGATGCCCTGATCGGCATGCAGGACATGGGAGCCGCAGGCATCATCTGTTCCACTGCCGAAACCAGCGCAAAGGGCGGGGTCGGCATGCGAATAGACCTCGACAAAGTACCCAGGCGCCAACAGCATATGAAAGCATGGGAACTCCTGCTGAGCGAGAGCCAGGAGCGCATGCTGATGGTTGTGAAGAAAGGCCGGGAGGCTGAAGTGCTGCGGATCTTTGAAAAGTGGGATCTGCCCTGTTCCGAAATCGGAGAAGTGACGGATGACGGTATGCTTCGCTTCTCCATGAACGGCATCGAAGAAGCCGTACTCCCCGCTGAAAGCCTGGTGCTCGGCGGCGGCGCCCCTGTCTATCAACGGGAATATCGGGAACCGGCCTACTTTGAAAAAATCCGGAATTTCTCCCAGGAAGACGTACCCCAGCCGGTTGACCTCCGTGAAGTAGCATTGAAACTGGTCGGCATACCGAACATCGCCAGCAAACGATGGATCTACCAGCAGTATGACAGCATGGTGGGAACCGCCAATACCTCCACCAACGCACCCAGCGATGCGCCTGTGGTATGGGTCAAGGGAACACGGAAGGCGCTTGCCATGACCACCGATTGCAATAGCCGCTATGTATACGCCGACCCCTATAAAGGGTGCATGATCGCCGTGAGCGAGGCTGCCCGAAATATCGTATGCAGCGGAGGAATCCCATTGGGGGTGACCAACTGCCTGAACTTCGGGAATCCCTACGACCCCGAAGTGTACTACCAATTCGTCCATTCCATCCGCGGCATGGGGGAAGCATGCCTGAAATTCAACACCCCGGTGACGGGGGGCAACGTGAGCTTCTATAACCAGCATCCCGACGGAGCAGTCTACCCGACACCTACCATCGGTATGGTGGGCCTGCTGGAAGACATCGACGCAAAAATGACCCTTGATTTCAAACATGCAGGAGATGCGGTCTTCCTCCTCGGTGAAGTGACGGACGACATCTGCTCTTCTGAATATCTCCATAAGATCCGCGGCGTGGAGTATTCCCCCGCACCGCATTTCGACCTCGATGCTGAATTTCGGTTACAGTCCACCGTTAGTCGCCTGATCTCCGCGGGATGCATCACCTCCGCACATGATGTCAGTGAGGGCGGATTGTTCGTGACACTCCTGGAATCCGCAATGCCCCGCGACATGGGCTTCGAAGCCTCCATGACGACATCTTCCGGAAGAACCGATGCCTTCTGGTTCGGTGAGTCACAGAGCAGGGTGGTGGTCTCCGTAGCTGCGAAAGACATCCCCGCTTTCGAACGGATGGTGTCTGATGACGGTTTGCCCTGCACAAGGATAGGTACCGTCAGGACAAGTGACATTGTCATCGAAGGTGTCAGCTGGGGTAGCATCACAGACTGGAAATCTACTTACGACACGGCCATCGAGCGCTTTATGTCATCCTATCATACAGCCTGACCGATCAACAATGTAGAGGGTGTGATCCATTCCTATGGCAAGGGGTCCGATTCTTCAAAAGCAATATTTTCGGTCGTCATGCCTTCATGGAATAACCTGGAACTTCTGAAGCGATGCATCCGAAGTATTCACGAAATCAAAAAAACAACATTCAACAGCACTGTGTCGATGCAGCCTGTATCTTTTGGGCTTTCTCGGTGATATGCTTTTCGAACTTGGCCCGGTTCTCCGGACCCATGATCATGTCCATCTGAGCATGCCTGGCCTGGCTGGCTGGCTTCGCCCATTTCTGCTTGGTGGCGTTCTCCTTGCCGTAACTGTTGATACGCTCCAGGGAGAAGGTGTAACAGGCGTTCATATTGTCGACGTCTACGAGCTGGTCATCCGTAAGGCCGAGATCTTTCAGAAATTTCTGATTGTCCTCACGGAACTCCTTGGCCTTCAGCATCTGTTCTTCAGCCGTCAGATCGGCCCATTTCTATGCCTGGGCATGAACGGATACAACAGAAACGAGAAACACAGAAAATAGTAAGATCATTTTTTCATGTTGCCATATTTGGGGTGATGGGTAAGGATCGAACATACGCGATACCTTTTCCCCAATCCCGGCGGACAACAAGATGTCATGCCTTCCACGT
>CAJBPC010000716.1 GCA_903957405.1 uncultured bacterium
AAACATATGATCGCGTTTCCGCAAGAAACGATGGTCTTAAAAACCCGAACCCCTGAAAAAATCTATCCCTGCAACCCTGATCCTTTTCCTGTTTTTCCTCAATGCCGGTGCTCAAAGCTATTTTTCGACGGTGGAGTTCAGGTACACTTTCAAAAATAAATGGCAGATCCGGGCCCGGCCGCTTTCCACCGTGCAAACGGCAGGTATCTACAGGCATGAATTTATGTTCGGTAAAATCCTCAGCCCGAATTGGAAAGTCTTCTCCTATACACAGATGGATTTCAAAGATGATATCCACCATTCCGGGATCAGGATCGATTACAACAATTCATTCCTGAAGAAAAAACTCGTCACATACAATCAACTCAGGACCTTTTTCCCTTTGAATGAAAACAGCAAATTCCAGACGATCATCATCCCCGACCTGCACTATCGGTTTGTACCCAAAATAGCTATGGGTGTTAGGAACTTCACGGTCTTCACACCATCTGCGAAGAGTGGTCCGCTCAAATTAAGCAACAGTTTTCTCGGGCCCCTGATGTGGCTGAACCCCACGAAGAAAATCAGCATCCTCACATATTATGGAAAAAGCCTGGTCAAAAGCAACAGCTTTCTCGCCATGCTGGTGGGCATCGTGACCATCCGCTAGCGGCTGTCCACACCTGTTTTCCGAAAATGACAAGGCATTCGTGGCATCAGATCAATGCCACGAATGCTCCGTAACAAATCCCTTTTTATGGGGTTGCCGCCGATCGTCTGAGTCATACCATCTACCATGTGCGCATATCCTGCAGTATGGCCGATCAGCCTTTTCCGAACTTCTTCTTCAGTGCAGACAGCGCATCCTCGATCTTCATGCCGGATAAGTCTTTTTCACGGGGAGGGCGGGCCGGTTGCTCGCGATTGCGCGGCCTATCGACAGCTTCCCCTTCGGTGGCCTGACGGATGGATAAAGAAATGCGTTTGCGTTGCTTGTCGACCTCCAGCACCTTGACCGTCACCTGCTGGTTGAGTTTGAGTTTCTCCGAGGGATCCGTGATATATGTGTGGGAAATCTCCGAGACATGCACCAGTCCATCCTGTTTCACACCGATGTCGACGAAAGCGCCGAAACGGGTGAGGTTCGTGACGATGCCCGGAACGACCATGCCTGTGTGGACATCCTCGATGCCGAAGATGCGCGCGAATTCAAAATGCTCGATCTCCGCCCTCGGATCGAGCCCGGGCTTCCTGAGTTCTTTCAGGATATCCGTGACCGTTAGTAAGCCGAATTGTTCGGTCACATATTTTCGGGGATCGATGTTCTTGATCAGCTCCTCGTTCCCGATGAGTGTCGACAATCCGAGCTGCAGGTCTGCCGCCATGCGCTCCACGATGCCGTATGCCTCCGGATGCACGGCACTGGCATCGAGGGGTTGATCCCCTTCCTTGATGCGCAGGAATCCTGCGCACTGCTCAAAAGCTTTGTCCCCAAGACGGGATACCTTCATGAGTTGGCGACGGTCAGTGAACTTCCCGATGTCTTTTCGGTGCTTGACGATCTGATCGGCTATGCCGGAGTTGATTCCGCTCACATAAGCGAGCAGGTGTTTGCTGGCCGTGTTCAGGTTCACCCCGACCTGGTTCACACAGCTCACGACGGTCTGGTCGAGTTTCTCCTTTAGCCGGAATTGGTTCACATCATGCTGGTACTGCCCCACACCGATGCTCTTGGGGTCTAATTTCACCAACTCCGCCAGGGGATCCATCAGCCGGCGACCAATGCTGACGGCTCCGCGTACCGTGATATCCTGATCGGGGAACTCATCCCTTGCGATCTCGCTGGCGCTGTAGATGGACGCTCCATCCTCGTTGACCAGGAACAAGGGAAGTGCAAGGTTAAGTCCCTTTATGAACTGCTCCGTCTCCCTGCCTGCCGTGCCGTCACCGATCGCAACGGCCTGCAGTTCGTATTTTTGGACCAGATCCCGGATCGTGTGCTCGGCATCGTAGAGCCGGCCGGGTTCGTGGATGAATATCAATCCGGTCTTCAATAGGTCACCCTTCTCGTCGAGACAGACAAGCTTGCAACCGGTCCGATACCCGGGATCTACCGCGAGCAGCCTTTTACTGCCGAGAGGGCTGGAGAGTAGCAACTGGCGGAGGTTTTCTGAAAAGACGTTGATGGCATCCTCGTCGGCCCTTTGTTTGAGTGCGGTGCGCATCTCTGTTTCCAGGCTTGGCTGCAACAGGCGCTTGTAGCTGTCGCGCAGGGCTTTTTTTACATGTAACGAGGAATCTCCGGATCCGCGCAAGTGTTTGCGCTCCAGCAAGTCGGTCGCATCCTCTTCGACAGGCTCGATGCTGAGGCGGAGGAATCCCTCCAGGAATCCGCGCAAGACGGCAAGGATACGGTGTGAAGGGATCTTGTGTATGGGTTCGCTGAAATCGAAATAATCACGGTACTTGGCAGCCGCTTCTTCCTTGTCGGTGATGACTTTGCTGATCAGCAGGGCTTTGTCTTCGAAGAGTTTGCGCATACCGGCGCGGGTATCGGCATCCTCACTGAACAATTCCGCCAGGATGTCTCGTGCACCTTGAAGGGCGTCATCGGATGTCAGGATTTTTTCATTCAGGAAAGCTGCAGCCTCCACATGCGTATCCATCGCAGGATCCTGCTGCAGAATGAGCATGGAAAGGGGTTCCAGGCCGTTCTCCCTGGCCACCGACGCTTTGGTCTTGCGTTTTTGCTTGTACGGGAGATAGATATCCTCGAGCTGAGAAATCGTTTCGGCCTTTTCAAGCTTTGCCATCAGCACTTCCGTCATCTTGCCCTGTTCGGTGATGCTCTTCACAATGGCGGCCTTCCTGTCCTCGAACTCGGCCATTCGCTTGGATTCATCCTGGATCTGCTGGATGACAACTTCATCCAATGCCCCGGTGCGGTCCTTTCGGTATCGTGCGATGAATGGAATGGTCGCCCCTTCCTCGAATAACTGCAGCACGGCCTCGACTTGGGAGGCTTTGAGGTTTAACTTGCCGGCGATGGCGGGTCCATAGGGGGTCATAGATCGATGTTGTGGGTTTGTTGAGAGTCCGCGAATCTAAAGCGACCCGACTAAAGAAAAAATTTTGAATATTGAATCAGCTGAAGTAGATGATCTTCTCCGGATGAAGCTCGGCTTCCCGTAGCACGAGGGAACGGATCAACTCATTGCCGGGATATGGGGTGATATGCTGCATCAGCAGAGCCCGGTCGTTCACCGGCAGCCCTTTTGCCAGGAAACCCATACCCACGAACAGGCCATCTTCCACCAACACGATGGCCTGTTCTTGTGCATGCCTGCCATGTTCAAGCAATACGAAACTCGGCAACCGCGTCTTCAACTGCTCGATGGCAAAGAGCACCCGGCGGTTATACGTGTCGATATCCTCCGCATCCTCACACACCCCCTTGCAGTACTGTTCCACGACACCAATGCACCGGTCGTTGCCGCGCTGCAGCGTGCAGTGCTTCGGACAGAGATTGAATTCGCGCAGGAGATTCCTCAAGACGGTATGTCCCTCGGTAATGGTGGATATCGTCACGACCGGCTGGAGATTCTTACGCTTGTATTCCAATCCCAAACGAATGACTCCCCGCTGGTCTTCATACGGGTAGATGCC
>CAJBPC010000717.1 GCA_903957405.1 uncultured bacterium
AGTCGACCGATCGCATCAGCCTGCACGCTTCAATTCGCCTGTATCCGAATGACCCTGCCGGGTCCTTCGACCGACACGTAGACAGCCCCGTCGGGACCCTGCACGACATTCCGGATTCGACCGCTCACACCCGATACGATTTCCACCGTAGGAATGCTCGCCCCATCCTGAACGCAGCGATACAGCTTCTGCGAGGCGAGGCCGCCCACCAGCAGATTTCCCTTCCATGATCGGAACCGGTCGGAAGTGATGAAGGCAGCACCGCAAACGCCGACCGACGGGGTCCATGTATGGATAGGTGCAGTGATACCCGAGGCCGTATGTCCTTGAGAGATCGTGGTACCATCGTAGTTCACGCCAATGGAATACTGCGGCCAACCGTAATGTGCACCCTTGGATATGATGTTCACTTCATCCCCACCCTTTGGACCGTGCTCATGCTCCCACACCTCACCCGTGACGGGATGCAACGCCAGCCCCTGCGGGTTGCGGACACCATAGGCATACGAAGTACCGGGAACCGTCTGACCGGGTAAGACCGGATTATCTACCGGCACCCCTCCGGCGTCAGTCATGCGATGGATCTTTCCCCAGCGCGAAGCCGGATCAGAGGCGTTGCGGTTGCCGGCGGAAGCCCCACCATAACTCCCCGTGCCGCCCTCTCCAACACTCAGCCAAAGCATGCCCGATCTGTCGAACAAGATGCGTGAACCGTAATGCCCGTTCCATGTATTCCCGCCACCGGTGCTGAAGATCGTCTCCAAACCCTGCACCGCATTACCCGACAACTTGAACCTCACCAGACGCAATTCGCCATTATTAGCCGAACTGGTGGCCGCATATGACGCATAGATCCATCCATTCGACGCGTAACCCGGGTGTACCCGTATGTCGAGCAAGCCTCCCTGTGCCGCAGTCCTGACAGCCGGAAAACCTGTGATCTCCACCACATTGCCCTTGCTGGAGCGGAAAAGACGCCCGCGCTTCTCCCCGAAGATCAGGTCGCCGTCGGGCAGAAAATCCATCCCCCAGATGATCTCGTAACCCGTCAGCAGGGTGGATATCTCCAGCGTAGGGACCACTAGTGGCTCCGGCACAGGCGCGGGATCGTCCTTCTTGCCGCAACCCGTCAAGAGGATGATGATGAACAACAGACTGCACATCCGCGATAAGGGTGCCATGACACAGGCATGAAAATCGGAAAGAAGTACCATTCTATTCATTGGATAAGTGAGTTATAGGCGGTTCATCTAAGATAACGCTAAAGAGGCATTCGCCATATGCATACCGTGGATGGCGACAAATGCATTGGGAGTGTAAACCATCCGTCAATGAGCCCACGATGTCATCACCATCGACAATATGCCCGCGCATCTCGGCCTTACGCCATGGAACAAGCTGCGCAAAGATGTCACATCTGCGGCATCGGCAAGCCTTTCCAATTGACGGGTAAGTAAGTCGACATCATGAAAAAACTGATCCCTGCATCGTACGGCTCGTTTGAAAAACCCATTCCGTCATCGCTGATTAAAAATGCCGCTCCGCATGATGTTCGCGAAGTCAAGGCGTGGTCATCGATGCAAAGGACTTACGGCGGGGGCAGATGCATGCCGCAATTTGCCAGTCGCGACTTCCTGATGAGCGATCCATAGGGAACCACCTTCATCATTTCGCGCACACCCGACAGACCCTTTCCCGACATGGGATCGGGAAACAAGCCGGCATAGCGGAGAGTCGATGCGCAGGTGTGCAAAATTGAACCTTCGGATGCAAAGACGGATGACCGTTTCCGATGTCGGGCTGAACAAGATCCTTGGAGACATCCCGGACAGTTGCCCGGAGGATCGATCATGTTGATTTGATGCGGGCGTCAAAAGTCATCTTTGCCTTATGGATGACCTTGATTTTTTTCGCATCGGGATGACCGGGATTTATGAGGTAATTGAACTCATCAGGCACGATGCTGCTGGGTACTCTCAAGACGGCCGCTTCGTTTTCATTTGCAAAATCATCCCCTATGGTTTGAGTTGAAATGGTCGGAGGTTTTGCATTCCAATCTGCCGGGAGATCATCCATATCCACTGCCAGGATGGTCAATTCATCGGGGATGTCTATTTCAACAAAGTACCTGTCCGAAGGCAGATCTTCACTCAGATCCAAATGGACGGCCACTTCCAACATGGCCAGCGCACGGGATTCAGAAGCATATGTCAGTTTTGTATGCAGTCCGTTCCAACGATTGCCGGCGACCTTGGATGCGCCAATACCCGAGAGGGTTGTTTTCAGGTATTTTTCCCGTTCAACCCTGAACACCCGCATCAGGCGAAATTTCCGAATTCGATCCTGTTCAAACAAAACCTGACTTCATCAATGCCCGTGGTGGTGTCAAGGAGACTCTCCGGTGAATTCCCCCCTAATGACAGATTGGTTTTCTTCAACCACCTTTGGAATTTTTCTTGCTCGTCATTGAAGACTTCCAGGCCGTAGTCGATCAGTTCGGTGATCATGACGATCAACTCGCTGTCCCGGCTGTCGAGCAAAGAATGTTCACTCTTTTTTTTGTTATAGGTCGTCTGAGGTATGCCGACCAACGATAATATTGCCTTGATCGGACGATTGAGTTTTTCACTGATCGTTTCGATCGAAT
>CAJBPC010000718.1 GCA_903957405.1 uncultured bacterium
AGCAGTCTGTAAATCCCTTCCACCAGGTCGTCGACATAGCAGAACGAACGCGTTTGGCTGCCATCACCGAAGACGGTGAGGTCTTCTCCGCGAAGGGCCTGTCCGATAAAGGCCGGGAGTGCCCTGCCGTCGTTGAGCCGCATGCGCGGGCCATAGGTATTTAAGATGCGGATGATCCTCGTCTCAAGACCATGAAAAGTATGCTAGGCCATTGTGATGGACTCCATGAATCGCTTGGCTTCATCGTATACGCCACGCGGGCCGACAGGATTGACATTTCCCCAGTATTCCTCCGTCTGCGGATGTACCAGCGGATCGCCGTAGACTTCGGAAGTCGATGCCACAAGCATTCTTGCATTCTTGGCCTTGGCGAGGCCGAGGCAATTGTGCGTTCCGAGTGCTCCGACCTTCAATGTCTGGATAGGGATTTTCAGATAGTCTATCGGACTGGCGGGTGATGCGAAATGAAGAATGTAATCTATGCGTCCGGGAACATGGATGAACTTCGATACATCGTGGTGATAGAACTCGAACGATTCCAGTTTGAACAAGTGTTCAATGTTGCGGAGATCCCCTGTCACCAGGTTATCCATTCCGACCACATCGTACCCTTCCTTAATGAACCTGTCACAGAGGTGCGAGCCGAGGAATCCGGCGGCACCGGTTATTAAAACACGCTTTTTTTCCATTGATCAAGATGTTTGATTGGTTGATGGACGGCCGATGCTTTCGTAATAAAAACCGAGGTTCTTGATGGCGTCCACATCGAAGAGGTTCCTTCCGTCGAAGATAGCCTTGTTCTTGAGACTTTGTACGATGCGCAGGAAATCCGGTGTCCGGAACTCGTTCCATTCCGTAGCGATCAACAGCGCGTCAGCACCTTCCAATGCCTGATACTGGTTTTCTGCGAAATGGATGCGATCGCCATAGATGGCCTTCACATTGGGGATGGCCTCCGGATCGAATGCGGAGACGGTAGCTCCCTGTGCCAGGAGCGAGTCGATCATATACAATGCCGGGGCTTCCCGGATATCATCGGTATTAGGCTTGAAGGCGAGCCCCCACAATGCAAAATGTTTGCCGGCCAGATCGCCGTTGAAATACTTGTTGATCTTTGGCATCAGGTGGAGCTTTTGACGCTCATTCACGTCCATGACAGCATCAAGGATCCTGAATTCGTAACCAACCTCACCGGAGCTCTTGACAAGGGCCTGTACATCCTTTGGGAAACAACTGCCACCATAGCCAATGCCCGGGAACAAGAATCTTTTGCCGATGCGTTCATCACTGCCAATACCTTTTCTGACCATATCGACATCCGCACCAAGACGCTCACAGAGTTGTGCGATCTCGTTCATGAAGGATATCTTGGTGGCAAGGAAGGAGTTTGCCGCGTATTTGGTCAATTCCGCAGAACGCTCATCCATAAAGATCAGTGGGTTGCCCGACCGAACGAAAGGAGCATAGAGTTCCGACATCAGTTTGCGGCCGCGCTCAGATTTCGTACCGATGACGACGCGATCAGGCTTCATGAAATCTTCTACCGCCACGCCCTCCCGGAGGAATTCAGGATTGGAGACCACATCGAAGGCGCCCTTGTAGTTCTCCTCTACAGCTGCATGTACCCGCTCTGCAGTGCCCACCGGGACCGTACTCTTGTCGACGATCACAACATACTCTTTGAGGATGTTCCCAAGATCACGGGCTACACCCAGGACATATCTCAAGTCTGCGGAACCATCCTCGCCCGGAGG
>CAJBPC010000719.1 GCA_903957405.1 uncultured bacterium
CAACGATCTCTCCCTGCCGTACTTCTACAGATACGTGGTTTACAACGGTCCGGTTCCGGTACTTTTTGACCAGCTCTTTGGTATGTATGATGAGGCTCATCCGAATCAGCTTCTTTTCCGGGGCGACACCACCCCGCACAAATTTAAGCAACTCATCCCGCTTTGCCGCATGCCGACGGATTAAAGGAATCCTGCCGTCGATGAACTCGCATTTGCAGATAGCGATGAACTTAGCTTATTTTTGTACCCTCTATTAACATTTCCCCAATGAAAGTCATCGACCATATCAACAAGGCTAAGGAAACGCTGATATCCTTTGAGATCCTTCCACCGCTCAAAGGAAAAACCATCAGTTCCATCTACACCCATCTTGATCCTTTGATGGAATTCAAACCCTCATTCATCAACGTAACCTATCACCGCAGCGAGCACATATTCAAGAAAAAGGTCGATGGCACGTTCGAAAAGGTTGAAGTGCGCAAAAGGCCCGGTACGGTTGCCATCTGTGCCGCCATCATGAACCACTACAAGATAGATGCCGTACCCCACATCATCTGCGGTGGTTTTACCAAGCGGGAAACGGAGGACGCCCTGATTGATCTCAACTTCCTCGGTATCGACAACGTCTTGGTACTTCGGGGAGACGCGACAAAGAACGAAGCCTCCTTTGAGCCCGAGATAAACGGAAATATGTATGCATTGGACCTGCTCAAGCAGGTATCCAATCTCAACAACGGCATCTATCTGGAAGAAGATATCCGCGAAGGTTCTAGGTCCAATTTCTGCATGGGTGTGGCCGGGTATCCCGAAAAACACTTCGAAGCGCCGAATATGCAGACAGACATGGATTTCCTTAAAAGAAAAGTGGCGGGAGGTGCTGAATACATTGTCACCCAGATGTTCTTCGACAACTCAAAATACTTTGCATTCGTGGATGCATGCAGGGCGGAAGGAGTCAATGTCCCGATCATTCCCGGTCTCAAGCCCATCACAAACAAGAAGCAACTGACCGTCATCCCGAGGACTTTCCATGTAGACATCCCCACCGAGCTCAGCAATGAGATCCTGAGATGCAAAAGTGATGAAGAATGCGAAAAAGTAGGTACCGAGTGGTTGATAGCACAATCAAAGGAACTCAAAAAAGCAGGCGTCCCCGTACTGCATTATTACACCCTTGGGAAACCAAAAGTCATTTGGAATGCAGTAAAGGAAATTGTTTAATCGATGGTCGTTTCGCGGCAAATCCACTCCACTGCAACGCATTTTACTTTATCGGGTAGCAGTCTTCATCTTCTGTTGCAACAACTCGTCCAACTGGTTATATGTCAATTTTTTGGCAATGATCCGTTTTTCCTTGTCCAACAGATACAGCAAAGGCGTTTGATACACATCATACAACTGCCTGAATCCGGGACGGTTCGCGGCTTGGTCGGCATCTTTCATCTCCTGGGTCTGATACACATGCATCCATCCTTTAAGGTTTTTCTCGCGGATGAATTTCAGCCAGGCATCCTTGCCGCCGTCCGTCATCATTCCGACCAATGCGACTCCCTGCTTCTTCCATTTTAATTGGAAGATAGAATCCACGCGCGGTACTTCATCCTTGCAATGACCGCAGGTGGGATCCCAGAAGCAGATGACGGTATAGGGAGCATTCACCGTATATAG
>CAJBPC010000720.1 GCA_903957405.1 uncultured bacterium
GTCCGATGCAATCCCGAATTTCGATATGGCAAAAACCATGTCCTCTTTTGTCTTGAACAATACGAGGTCGGCCTTTCTGCATGTCTGTCGTTCGAGGATGAATAACAGCGGCCACCACCATTTTCCCATTTGGCGGAATCTCTCTGATTCGATATTGTGTTCATGAAGAATAAGGCGAACTCCTGAAAAAGACTTCGCGAGGATGCCCGCGATGCCATAATAACAATGCTCCAGCAAGAGGTGTGTCGCAGACATCTGCCGCATCTGCCGATAGATCCTGAGCCAGTTCCATGGGAAGAGTACCTGCATTCTTCCGGTCGGCAAAGTTGCGTCGACTTCATATGTTGAAGGGACGCCTGTATTGTCACGGGAGCAAAGCATGGTGAGTTCATGATGTTTGCCGAGGTGTTCGCTGAATGATGCGATGCCTTTTTGTCCGCCAAAGACGGCCGGCAATACCTTGTACCACACTACGCTGAGGATGCTGCCCATTGATGCTTCAGGCTTTCTTGGCAACCTTCCGGCCGTACTCTTTCCAAAGTCCGAATGCAAGCAACATTAGTAAAAGCAGCTGGCTGACCTGTGTCAGAAGCTTGCCCGTCTCGTAAGCCGTCGGTTTGAAGCGAAACTCAATGTCATGCTTTCCGGCAGGAATTGACAGTCCGCGCAGCACGTAGTTCGTCTTTACGATCGGGGTGTCCTTGCCGTCGATGAATGCCTTCCACCCCCTGTCGTAGTACACTTCACTGAAGACTGCGAACTGGGGTTTAGCCGCGCTGAAAGCATATGTGACAATGTCGTTTTCGTTTTTGACCAGTGAGACGGAAGCCGTGGAGTCCCATTCCGCCTCTTGGCGGATATCCTTCCGGAAGGATTCCTGCACGATGGCTGTTGATGCAGGATCGAAGTCGTCAAGGGCGATCATCTCCGCCCTTGCATCAGGTACGTATTTTATGCTGCGTACAAGCCATGCACTTCCAAGTGCACCGGGATTGAGTTGCGGTATGGGAAGACCTGTGGAATCCTGACTGATCACATATTTGGTATTCAGCATATTCAGGACCGGCAGGTTGAGCGGTTGTTTCGAGAGCTGGTTCTCGATAAGGTCCTGATAGATGCTGAGCTTTGCGGCATGATATCCTCCGACGGATTTGTGATGATAGGATGTGATGGCGTCGTTGAAAGGACTCTGTGTAAGATTGAATACGCGGTAGTTGGGTTCCTTGTCCTCTTTGATCTGCAAGTCTGCCGGGGTCGGCGCAAAGGCATTCTCAAAGTCCTCCGGTTCCATGAAGTTATCCCTGTTGAGGTACCGGCTGCTCACACCCAGCAGATCGACCATGCAAAGCACGAGCAGCGACCCCATCAGGATGGTTTGCGTCACTTTCTTACTCATGAACAGGAACATCAGTAGCCAGGCGGCTGAAGCAAGGAATGTGGAACGAAGCAAGTCGCCTCCAAACATGCCTTTCCGGTCGGCGATGACCGCATCAATGATATCCTTTCCCAGGCTCGGATCCTGCGGATTTAATTGCGACAACTGTTGTTGCAGTTCCTTTTCAAATCCCATCTTGTAGTCGAACCCGACATAGAGTCCGGCCAGCAGCAGGAAACAAGCGGCCATCAGGATACCCGATGAGCGCAGCGCTTTTTTGATCTCATCGGTGCTCCTGCTGCCAAAAATCAGCTCCTGGAGGGCCATGACCGATACAAGCGGGAACAGCAACTGAGGGATCACGAGGATCATCGCAGGGGCACGGAATTTATTGTAGAGCGGGAGGTATTCGAACATCAGGTTGTTGAATGTTCCGAAGTTCTTACCCCACGACATCATGAGTGCAAAGACCGTCACCGCAAGGATCCACCATTTGTGGGGTGTCTTCAGGAAGAACATCCCGAAGACAAAAAGCATGCAGAAGATGGCACCGAGATAGACCGGACCCGCGTGTCCGGGTTGTTTGCCCCAATAGGCTGGAAAATAGCCGTAGAGCTGGTTGGCAAGCTGCTGTGGCAAACCTTTTTCCTGCATGGTCTCCACCAGTTTGGAATCTTCTCCGAGCGGATTGGATCCTCCTCCGAACATGTCAGGTACCAGCAGGGTGAAGGATTCCGCCACCCCGTAACTTCCATAAAGGAAAGCATAAGCCGTATCAAGCCCGCCGTTGTTTTTGACTTTGCTAAGGCTGTCTGCACCGACTTTAAGGGAGGCCTGCCCCCCGCGTATCGTTGCTTTGGAATAGTCGTAAGTCGTCAGGAGCATGACGGCATTCGCAAGGATGCCTATGAACCCACCCGCAAGGGCGAAACCCGTCGCCCGGAAAAAAACGCCGAGATCCTTCTTCCTTAGGGCCATTATGAGATTCCCGACGGTCATGAAGGCGGCGATGATCAGAAAATAATAAACGATCTGGTAGTGGTTGTGCGAGATCAGTATCGAGCTGAACAATGCCGTCAGGGCTGTACCGATCCAGTAGCGTTTTTCATAGATCATCCATATCGCGGCAAGTAGGGCCGGCAGATAGGCGATGGACAGCATTTTAGTGTCATGACCGACGGATACGATGATGCCGTTGTATGTGGCATACGCATACCCAAGCGCACCGGTCATCCCCAGCCACGGGTTCATGCGCAATGCTATCGCCAGA
>CAJBPC010000721.1 GCA_903957405.1 uncultured bacterium
ATCACCAAAGTTGGCATCGATATCCCCATTCCCATGGATGATGTGAAGGTGTTCGATGCAAAAGGGAGGCATGTCTATCCCGGACTCATCCTCTCTTCCTCCAACCTTGGATTGGTAGAAGTACCCACAGTCCGGGCCACTTCAGATGCTCGTGAGATTGGTGAGATCAACCCTTCCATCCGATCCATCGTTGCATACAACACGGATTCCAAGATCATCAACACCCTGAAAGGGAATGGCATCCTGATGGCCAACATCATACCGGATGGCGGTCTGATCAGCGGCTCCTCCACCATTGTACAACTAGATGCATGGAACTGGGAGGATGCAGCGTATCAAATGGACGGCGGCATGCATTTCCGGATGCCCAGCCTTTTTGCCCGACCGAGCCGTTTCGGGGGCATGCGCGGAATGGCTGAAGGGGGAGATCCGGTCAAACGGGCCCTTGAAGAGATCGAAGCCGTTAAAACCACCCTTCGGGAGGCAAAAGCTTATGCCGCCCAGAAGGATGTAAAGGAGCGGAACCTCAAGATGGAGGCCATGCGTGCATTGTTTGCTGGAAAGCAGAAGTTCTATATCCACTGCGATGTGGTAAAGGAAATGCTGGTGGCCATTGATTTCGTGAAGGAATTCGGGCTTGATGTAGTCATTGTCGGGGGAAGCGAAAGTTGGCAGATTGCCGACCTGTTGAAGAAATACGGCATCCCGGTCATTCTTGAACAGATGCATGCCCTACCGACCCTCTCAGATGATGATGTCGACCAGCCATTCAAGACCGCCGCATTGTTGCAGAAAGCGGGAGTGATGTTCGCCATCAATGATGGTGATGGTCAGCATCGGGGTAAGAATCTACCGTTCAATGCGGGTACTGCCGTTGCATACGGACTCACCCGGGAACAGGCCCTTTCGGCGATCACGCTCAATGCCGCAAAGATCATGGGCGTGGGTGACCGTACCGGTTCCATCGAACCAGGAAAAGATGCCAATATCGTGATCAGCGAGGGTGATATCCTCGATATGCGAAGCAGCGTGATCACCGACGCATTCATCCAGGGAAGGCATGTCGACCTGAACAGTAAACACAAGCAACTGTACGAAAGATACAAGCAGAAATACGGACTGAAGTGATTCATATGATCCTATTTGCAAAAAGAAGAGGCGCCATTCATGGGGCCTCTTCTTTTTGCAAACAGGAAGTTGTCATTCACCGGTCTCAATATCCGTCAAACGGGATTTTTGGGTAGTTGGACTTCTCCGGATTCTTGGGATAATCGAAGAACCAGAATTTGTTAGGGGCATTTCTGAATTCCATCCAGCTTTCCGCTTGCGTCGTAATGGCGAAAATCCCACATGTCGGAATCTCGTCGATCACCGCAACGTGGAGATGGTTGGCGAATTCGGTGATGCCCGAATTATGTGAAAAGATGGCGGCATGGTTGAATCTGTCATCGATTGTGCTGATGACCTGATAGAACTGCTCGACCTGTGCCAGATATAGTTCGATCCTATGGCAAAGAAGGTCTTTACCGATTCCATATTTCTTTGCAAATGCCTGTGCGGTCTTGTCTGCCCTCTTTGCCGGGCTCGCAACGATCACATCAATCGGTATACCGCTGCTGTGCAGCTTCTCAGCCATTAAAGGAGCATCCCGCTTCCCCCTGTCGTTCA
>CAJBPC010000722.1 GCA_903957405.1 uncultured bacterium
CACCAATGCGGAGAAGGCCAGACACAAATGGCATGCGATGGATGCATGGTCATCCCTGCGGGATTTTTATACTGCGACGCCCGTGTACATGCTTAAAGACGACCACGACCTGCTGGCGGATGACGTACATCCCGGATCAAAACCGTTCGGGGATCTGACCATCGGCAGCGGACTCCGCATTTGGCGGGAGAATGTTCCGCTTCGGGGCAAGCCATACCGCACACTGCAATGGGGAAAGGATCTACAGATCTGGTTTCTGGAGGGGCGGGAATACCGAAGTGCCAACGACATGCCGGACGGCGAAGGGAAATCGATATGGGGAACGGAACAGAAGGAATGGTTGTCAAGAACCATTCGGGAATCCAAAGCCACTTTCAAGATAGTGTGCTCCCCCACCCCTGTCGTTGGACCAGACAGGCCAACGAAAAAAGACAATCACGCCAATAAAACCTTCGCCCATGAAGGGGATTGGGCCAGGCGTTTCTTTGCTGCGGAGAAGGCGATCATCGTGAATGGAGACCGGCACTGGCAGTATGTATCCCGCGATGCAAAGACAGGCTTGTGGGAATTCGGATCTGGCCCTGTGAGTGATTTCCATGCACAGGGATGGCCTCCGGACGAACGCGGACCGGAGCATCGGTTTCTTCGGGTGGCCGGAGGATTCCTCGGCATAAGGCTTAGCTACAAAGACAACGGCCCCATCCTTGTTTTCACGCATTATGATGTGGACGGGAAGCCGACCCACGAAGAAACGATCACTCCGAAAGATCTGTAATTGATACCCAAATCCCTTTAGTACAGCCAGGCTCACTTTCAGACAGGTACTTGAGGTTGATCTGGAGCCGCCAGCCTTTGTGGATCGTTCCGAGCTGTCATGAATCGGTGCGTGATGTATGAAAAGAAGATGAGCCATACGCACCGGCTATCTTTAAAATATTTATGCATGGAGACGACCTCCCAGTCATTGGGCTTCACCATCATCATACGATCCATTAACTTCACAGAAAACAGTTTTGCATGCACCGCAGAAACTTTATCCGCCAATCAGCTGCAGCTTTTGCATTGAGCACCATACAAAGCACCGGTCTGGGTGATTGGGGCCTGACGCCCCGGCGTCGCGTGGCGCTGATAGGTACCGGATGGTATGGCAAGAGTGATCTTTTCCGGCTGATGCAGGTGGCATCTGTAGACGTTGTCGGGCTTTGCGATGTGGACAGGAACCAGTTGAAGGAGGCGATATCGCGGGTACAGGAGAGGGTTGGATCCGGGGCGATCATCCCCGGGTATGGCGATCATCGAAAGATGCTTGCTGAACAGCAACCGGAGATCGTGCTTATCGGCACACCTGACCATTGGCACGCCCTTCAAACGATCGATGCGCTGAAGGCTGGTGCGCATGTGTATGTGCAGAAACCCATCAGTGTGGATGTCATCGAGGGGGAGGCGATGCTGGCAGCCGCGAGAAAATACAAGCGTGTCGTCCAGGTCGGCACACAAAGAAGAAGCACCCCCCACCTCATCGAAGCAAAGCGGAGATTCATCGACAGCGGGATGCTTGGGAAGGTGCATCATGCGGAGATGTTCTGTTATTATCACATGCGGAGATCCGGCAACCCTCCCGTACAGGCGGTCCCGGATTTCTTCGACTATGAGATGTGGACGGGTCCCGCTCCGATGCGGCCGTTTGACGGATTGCCACACCGTGGATGGTGGCGCGCCTTCATGGAGTACGGCAATGGCATCACCGGTGACATGTGCGTGCACATGTATGATACGGTCCGCTGGATGTTGGGACTTGGCTGGCCGAAACGAATCAGTGCCACAGGAGGCATCTACGGAAGCCATACGGGCAAGAGCAATATTGCAGACACCCAGACGGCGATCTTCGAACACGATGACCTGCATTGCGTGTGGCAGCATCGGACATGGGGAACCGCTTCTGACCCAGAGTATCCATGGGGCTTTAAGATATATGGAGAGAAAGGAACGCTTTGCGGAAGTACCACGAAATACGACTTCATCCCGTCAGGTAAGGGGGAGAAGATGCATGGAGACGTATTCTTTGAAAAAGAAAAATATCCTGAAGACCTGACGGAAAAAGACATCGAACTCAATGCCGCTCCCGCCACCCGTCTGCACATGCTGAATTTCCTTGAATCCATTGACCATGGAGGGAAGCCGGTGGCGGACATCGAAGAGGCGCACATTTCGACAGCCGCGTGCATCCTGGCGAACATGTCGATGCAGCTAGGAAGACCGTTGGCGTACGATCCGCAGCAGCATATCGTCAAGGGAGATGCCGAAGCCACTGCGTTGCTGCAGAGAAAATACAGATCGCCATGGATCCATCCGCATCCTGACACTGTGTGACCGACGGCGATGGGGATTCATGATTTGTGGGAGGACGGTCATTGAGAAGACATCAAGAGCCTTTGCGACGGCCTTTAGAAACGATGCATGCTAACTGCAAGCGCCTAATGATGGCCTGATTTTTTCAATATCCTTCCCCTAAAAAATAGCACATCTCCCTGACGGAGTGTTTATCTGACCACATCCAGGCTGATATCTGATTCCCCAAGGCGCATCTTCAGCCATTTGCGCAATGCGGACGAGTCGAGCTGTCTATTTCCTAACCGGCTACTCGATCGCACCAGCACTTGGGACGGCATGCTGTCGCCGGGTTCATGAAAATAGAGACCGGTTACTTCAGGGAAAAGCACGGAAGCCTCATCAGACAGGGAACGCTTCAATGCACGGAGTGTTACCATGCTGTCATACTTCCTTTTGACTTCAAAGAGTTCATAAATCCGGTCATCCTTTAAGGCGTCGTTCTTTGAGGGCAATGGGTTCTCTTGCCGGAAAATACCCTGTCGCAATATGAGGGATGCGGCAGCGATCTTATATTTGGGCAATTCACTTTTCAGGCGGGCTTCCAGTGCGCTGTCAATGAGATTTCCGCCCAGATATAGACTGATCTTTCGCGCCGAGGGGTCGATTTCTCGGCGGAGTATGAAAATTCCCTCATCAGTGAATTCCTTCTGAATGTATCGGCCTGCGTTTTGTATAAACCGCTGCTCCATCACCATGCGGTAAGCAAGATAGACGCTCGGTACAAGGGTCAGCATTGTTAGTGCCAGGATGACCCGATTCGATCTACTTTCTACTTTTTTATCCGGTAGTTGCACTTTAGGGAACTTAATGAGCCGTGCGTAGAAGTATGTCGCCAGTGCGATGAAAACAGAGTTGATCAGATAGAGGTAGAGCGCACCCAGCATGAACTTTGGCTGTCCGGTTGCAATGCCATAACCGACGGTACACAGCGGAGGCATCAGTGCGGTGGCGATCGCAACCCCTGTAAGGACATTGCCTTTGTTGCGGAATGTCATGGCTACGGCACCCGCCATCCCCCCGAACAGGGCGATGAGTACATCATAAAAATTGGGAGAAGTGCGCGCCAGCAATTCAGCATGCGCATCATCCAGCGGAGTAATCAGAAAGTAGATCGTGGATGTGAGCAGGCTCGCCCCGGTGGCGAAGAGATAATTCCTCGCTGCCGTTTTCAGCAGTAACAGGTCGTTGATCGATGCACCCAATCCGAGACCGATGATGGGGCCCATGAGTGGGGAAATCAGCATGGCGCCTATGACGACTGCTGTGGAATTAAGGTTCAGTCCGAGTGAAGCGACAAAGATGGCAATGATGAGGATCCACAGATTGACGCCACGGAAGCTTGCCGCATCCGCGATTTCTTTTCTGATGTCCTCGAAATCCCCATCTGTCAGGTCATGGGAGGTGAGACGCCAAAGGCTATTTTTCATGTGGCAAGTTTAAAGGCCTTGTAAATGTATGCCCTGTTTGTATAGCATTTCGCTACAGTTGCATCAGATGGTTGACAGATTGTCCTGAGAGGTGAAGATAATGCCAAAACCGACAATCGATCAACCCTGCAATGAAGGGAGAAAAGGCCGCTATGGGAAAGGCGGCGAGCTTGGATCACAGAAGAAATGATCAGGCCAAACGGATCATCTGACTCCAAAAGCGATCATGCGGGAGATGTTTGAATAGCGGAGGATGGTCATCATCCCTTGTCAGGGAGCATTTTTCAGGTACAGTCCTTTTCGGTCATCCACATCGAGACCTTTGCCGGAGTAGGCGGCAATCCGGGAAGCCTTGCTATTCCTTGGCGATGCCGTTCCTTTGAAATTGCGGATGACCACATCTTTGAAATGATCGAGTTCGATGCCATGTGTGAAATAAGGCATCCGGGTATGGCTCCATTTTAGTTCCACATCGGAGAACCTCAGTCCGCTTACATGCCGGGCCAGGATGGCGGGTATGTCGCGTGCGAAGAGTTGTTTGGGAAGTGCACATCCCCTCAGGTCGACATTCCCACCGGCTACATCGTTGAGTCGGCTGTCGGTCAGTTCAAATCGTATATTGTCAAAGGAGATGTCTTCCAATGCGCTTTCTTCGCTTCCATACAGGAGGATTCCGTTCTCTCCCTTGCAGATGATGTTGCTGAACTGCACATGACTGATCTTTCCGAGTCGGGCGACAGGGTTCCCCCTGACAGCGGATATGTGTATGGGTTCTCCATTC
>CAJBPC010000723.1 GCA_903957405.1 uncultured bacterium
CATCGGCCATGGTCGCCCTCCGAAAGGCAGGGTTCGTCGTGCGTCCGGTTTCCATCGGAAGCCATCTGCTTGATGTGAGTGCGGTCAATTTCAAAACGATCGGGGATGACGACCTCAAACTGATCGCACCCGTTGCGAAAAACATCCTATGGTTGTCGCTGTCTGAGCGCGCCCTTACCGACCGGGTGATGGGATACATAACCCCTTGCGTGAATCTGCGGCGGCTCGATCTCCGGAGGACGGCAGTGACCGATGCGGCGGTGAAGGAGATGGTCAAACTCGGAGCATTGGAGTATCTGAACCTCGTTGGGACTGGATTGACCGATGCCGGCCTGCTCATGGCGGGAGAGATCCCTTTGCTCGAACGCATCTATTGCTGGGACAGTAAGGTCACCAAGGCGGGTGCGGATAAATTTTCAACAATGCATCCGGATGTCAGCATAGACTTCGGAGTAAAATAACTGAAACATCGCCATGTCACGGATCGAAATGGAAAGGATAGTACTGGGGACGGCCGGATTGGCGGGGCTTTGGGGTAGGGTGGATCCGGATGAATCCGTGCGGACCATTCTGGAGGCATTGGAGATGGGGATTGTCCATTTCGACACGGCACCGGCCTACGCCGATGGGGAGATCCTGCTGGCAAAAGCCCTTCGTCTGTGGAAAGGGCAGAGGCCATTCGTGAGCACGAAAGCGGGCAAGCTCCGGGCCGATGGTCCGGATATCGTGGTGTCCGATTATACGGCACAGGGGATACGGAAGTCTGTGGAGGACAGCCTTCGGAAATTCGGTGTCGAAGCGCTTGACCTTGTCTTCCTCCATGACCCGACAGGCATGCTGCCGGAAGAAATTCCCGTCGCGATCGAGGCATTGGCGGGTCTGAAAAATGCCGGTTACCTGCTGAATATGGGCATCGGCGGGAACTACGGACCGGAATGCTCCGACGTGCTCATGGCAGGAGGCTTCAGTCATTTCATGGGATATAATCGGTATAACATCATTCGGCAGACTGCTGTTCATGAAGAATTCCCGGTGTTGAAAAGCGCCGGTCTTCAGGTCTGGCAAGCAAGTCCGCTCTATATGGGATTGCTTGGCCGGAAATTCGGGGAATATGTTTCCGGCATACCCGAATGGCTACCGAAGGCCTACATCGACAAGGCCGTTCTGTTGAAGGAAGCATGCGACCGCAACGGACATGACTTCACGGGCCTTGCTTTGAACTATGTGTACAACAGTCCGCATGTCGATAAGATCGTGATCGGATCATCCTCATTGGCGGAACTCCGCAGCACCATGGCGCAACTGGGTGATCCGTCACTGAGGGACGCTGCACTGGAGATGCTCGACCTGCATCGCGATCATTGACACATGCATTCCCGATGCATTGGGTAAATGATAAAATAATACAATCAATTGCCATTTACTCCGCGCCCGTTATCATGATTTAATATTTACTTGCAATACGCATATGCATAACCGAAAAACAGTGATCAATATGTTTCCTCAAATGAAGCCGGCCCGCATGTTCCGCATCCTCATCCTGATGGTGCTTGTGGTATCTTCCTGCAATCTCCGGGATGCCGGCAAGAAGGAAAGGATGACCCTGGTGATGACCACTGACCTGGTGGATGATCCGGAACTCATCAAGCTCTATGAGCACTTGCATTCGAAAGACGGCGTATGGCCGGAGATAAAAAAAGCGAACGTCGCCAGCGGCATTGAGGAGATAAGGATCTACCGCTACGGCAACAGGCTGACGATGATGGTCGACATCCCTGCCGATACCGACCTCGCAAAGATGGATTCACTCTACTTGTCCGCCGATGCGCGGATCCCGGAATGGGGACGCTTCATGTCGGGCTTTCAAAGGTCTCTTCCCGGCGTGGACACGACGAGGAAATGGGTCGATATGACATTGATACACCACTATCGCGATGGGGAATACCTCAAGTGATTTAATCTTTTTAAACCTGATTGATGTTTTTTATCGAAGGATTCGAGTTGCATAAATTGACGTTACCGCTTGGTCGCACCGTAGGGGACAACAATTGCAGTTATGATGTGATCAATGTCGTGGCTTTGGTATTACGGTCAAACCACGGACACATGGGTTGGGGGTATTCCGAGTCGGCATGGCAGGGCAAGTTCAAGAACGATGCCTGGTACATTCGGGACGTACCCTCTGTGTCGGAGATGGAGGCTGAATTCGTCGCGTCATGGTGGCCGAGGCTTGCGCATAAAAGTCCGTTCGATGTGCAGGATGAAAGGGTATCCTTCTCCTCCGGATTTCCATATCTCGACGCTGCAGTCCGTCTTGCATTGTGGGACCTCATGGCGCAGGAAAAGGATATCCCACTGTACTCCCTGTTGAATCCTGATACGAAGAAGACCGAGGCATTGTCTTACGGCAGTGTGTTGGATTTTCCATTGACGGACGAAGAGGCCCTGGACATCACGGGAAAGTTCATGGCGGACGGCTTCAGCATCGTGAAGGTCAAGATCGGTGCGGATGATGTGCAGCGCGACATCGCCCGGCTGCAGCTCATCCAGTCATTTGCAGGAAAAGGGGTGAAGCTGACGGCGGATGCCAATGAGGCATGGGACGTCCGGACTGCGCTTGACAACATCGAAGCGTATATCAAGCACGGCATCGCCCTGGAATACATCGAAGATCCCCTGCGGAGGGATGACATCACAGGCTTTGCCGAACTCACGAAAAGAAGTCCGATACCCATCATCGGGCACGACTACGTGAACAACTTCGAAGACATCAAACGCCTTGTCGAATACGGCGGACTCAGTGGCATCCGCACAGGCAAGGATATCGATTACGCATTGCAGTGCATCGCCCTTGCGGAAACTGCGGGCATCCCTGTCTACCTCGGGAATTCCATGTTCGAGATCAATGCTCATCTCGCACTGGCATTCAGCCAGGTCGACCGGACTGAATTTTCCTACCTTGCGACCAATGACATCATCACATCCCCGATCACATTCAAGGGAGGATACTTACAGGCGCCGCAACTGAAGGGACATGGCTTGTTTCCTTTGCCGGAAATGTTGCTCAAGTACGCTGCCGACCACAAGCCCATAACCAAAGTCAAATGAAAGGCATCGACATTGCCTTAGCCGACGGCATTGTGATGTGCGCATACCTTGCGATACTCATCTATGCAGGTGTCCACATCAGCAAAAAGAATTCGTTGAGCAAGACGAGTTCTTCCGAGGATCTTTTCCTTTCCGGCAGGTCGCTTCCCTGGTATAAATTCGGGCTTTCCATCTTCAGCACCAATGTGAGCCCGTCGATGTTGGTTGCATATTTCGGTGCTGTATATACCGGAGGGATGGTGCTTGCCAATTTTGAATGGATGGCCATCGTGCATACGGGAATGATACAGCCATTCTTGCTGCTGGGCATATCTTTTGCCACTTCCTTCATTGGCCCTGGCCTTGTCGGCGGAGTGGAGAATCTCGTAGAAAGCGTGCCTGCCGAATACCGGTCCATTTTCAGGCCGGCATCATGATAGCGCTTTATATCATATTCCGATAAATCAACGAAAATGAATATCATCCCGCAACACATCCTCGATGCTTTGCATGAGCCTTATCACGTCTCTCCCGAACAGATTGATTTCTTCAGGAAGAATGGTTTCGTCAAATTGCGCGATGTGCTTTCGAAAGAAGTGCTCGAGCAAATGGACCATACGATCTCGGAAGAGGTGGACAGGCTCAACACACAGCAAAAGAACCTCTCGGACAGGGATACTTACGGCAAGGCATTCTTGCAGATCATGAACATATGGCGGAATTCCGAGGCTGTCAGACAGATCGTTTTCAGTGAGCGCCTTGGCAAGATCGCCGCCGATCTGCTGGAGCTTTCCGGTGTCAGGCTCTACCACGACCAGGCACTCTACAAGGAGCCCGGTGGAGGACATACGCCCTGGCATGCCGATCAGTATTACTGGCCCCTGTCAAACGGCAAGACCGTCACCGCCTGGATCCCATTGCAAGAGACCCCGTTGGAAATGGGACCGCTTGAATTCAGCGCGGGCAGTGCGAGCCTGACCGAGGGCCGTGACAAGGAGATCAGTGATGAAAGCCAGGAAGTGCTGCAGGACCTGCTGAAGAAATCTGGATTCCCGCATGTGGTAGAGCCTTTTGAACTCGGCGAAGTCAGTTTCCATACGGGATGGTCATATCACAGGGCTGGGCCGAATGTGACCGGTGACATGCGCAAGGTCATGACGATGATCTATATGGACAAGGACATGAAGCTCGTAGCCCCCGTCAACCCACACCAGCAGGCCGACTGGGATGCATGGTGTGCCGGTGCGGTCATCGGTGAAACGATCGAAACACCCACCAACCCGATCATCTATCGGCGTTGATTGATTCCTTGTTCAGGGCCTGGTATTCCGCAGGGGTTTTTCCGGTGAGTTGTTTGAAGTACCTGAAGAAATTCGCATAGTTCACGAATCCGCATTCATTGATGATCTGTGAGATGCTCAACTTGGATTCGGACAGCAGCTTACAGGCATGTTTTATCCGTATCTCGTGAAGGAAATCCGTATAGGTCTTGCCCGTCTTGATCCTGAAGTAGCGGCAGAAGGAATGTTCACTGAGATGCGCCACTGCGGCGATCTCCTTGGTATAGATCTTCTTGTGGAAGTGTTGGAGTGTGTATGAATAGATCTCATTGATGCGGTCTTCGTTTTGATCATCGATCATCGGTTGGAATCCGATCGGAAGGATGAACCGCTGACCCTTGGATGCCGCGATGAGCGCAAGCGCCTGCAGCAGGAGAATGATCCTGCCCGGACCCTTTTCGTCAAGCATCTGTTTCATGAGCCTTGCCACTTCTGTTTTCGTTTGTCCGAGTAACAGTATGCCTCGTTCGGCTTTTTTAAGCAGCAGTTTGATGTTCCTTAGGTCTGGGAGTTCCAGGAATTCCTTGCCCCAGAATTCAGGTAGGAAATGTAGGACGATGACCCTGACCTTTAGTTTTCTGTTCAGGTATTTTTCGTCGTTCTTGAAAAGATGCGGAATGTTCTGCCCCAGCAGAAAGATGTCGCCTTCCTTGATCATGTGAACCTTGTCGCCAATGATGCACATGCCATCGCTCTTTTCGAAATAGACGAGTTCCACCTGCGGGTGATAGTAGTATTTGGCGTACACATACGACTCGACCTGTTCTCGGACAGTATATGAGTTTGATGATTCGATCTTGAGGAATATCGGCTTCATGATGGTGGGAATGATACAGGTTGTAAATTATATACTTTTTTACCAAAAAAATGAAACCATAGATGCCAATGTTAATAAGCCAAAAAAGTACAAGTATTCGCTATTCTTTGAATTCATCTTCTTTGTTATTCGTAGTTAATTTGACACGGGATGCGCAGTGTTTTTTTTGAACGAAAATTCCCAAAACCAAAACCAGTTAATATGTCCACATTCCAAACACGATTGAAAGGGGAGGATGTCTTTCTCAGTAGAAAGACGCTCACCCTGCTTGCCTTTGTCTTTTTTATGCACCTCGCCATGGGGATCTCCGCACAGGTAAAAACAGTTAAGGGTATCGTCCGAGATGCGGCAGGAGTCTTGCTGCCCGGAGTGACGGTTTCCGTCAACGGTACCAAGACCGCTACGGCCACCGATGAAGGTGGCAGATTTTCCATTCAGGCAGCGGAGAATGCATCACTGGTGTTTTCTTCCACCAACTTTGAAACACGGGTCGTATCCGTGAAAGGAAAGACCGTACTAGACATCACCATGGCCCAGGAATCCGGCAGCCTCAACGAGGTGGTGGTGATAGGTTATGGCACACAGCGTAAAAAGGACCTTACGGGTGCCGTCAGAAAGATCAACCTTGAAGGCACACCGCTTTCCACCATGACGAATGTCAGCCCGCTGCAATCCATCCAGGGAACACCGGGTGTGAACATCGGACCCGTCGGCACAGCCGGTGGTGCGCCTTCGGTGCTCGTCCGCGGTCAACGATCCCTTGCGGCATCGAATTCCCCGCTCATCGTATTGGACGGCGTCATTTTCGGTGGCAGCCTCAATGAGATCAACACCCAGGACATTGCATCCTTCGACATCCTTATGGATGCAAGCGCTGCAGCCATCTATGGGTCAAGGGCCGCCAACGGTGTGATCATGATCACCACGAAAACCGGCAAGAGCGGCAAGCCCATGATCTCTGTCAATAACAACTACGGCTTCCAAAGCTGGACGACAAGGCCGGATATGCGCAAAGGCGAAGACTTCCTCAAATGGAGGACGGACAACAGAAGGCTTGCCGGTCAGGCGGACCTTTCTCTTGAGAAGGTCCTCGATACAAAGGAAGTGGTCGCATATAAGGCCGGACAAGAGATGGACTGGCTGAAGGAAATCACGCAGGTTGCACCGCTAAACGACCTCAATGTCAG
>CAJBPC010000724.1 GCA_903957405.1 uncultured bacterium
CGATATTTATGACGATACAGGATATAAGGATCAGTTTTGAGACGTACCCATCCACTGAAGAACTCGCTCCGCAAGATGCGGAATTGCTAAAACTGGCCAGAAAAGCCACTTCGGACGCCTATGCTCCATACTCACGGTTCAGGGTAGGCGCAGCGGGCCGTTTGCCGGGTGGCGGTGTCGTGACAGGATCCAATCAGGAGAATGCATCTTTTCCTGCAGGACTTTGTGCAGAACGGGTGCTTCTTTCCGCATCCGCCTCCTTTCATCCAGATCTGAACATCGATACCATGGCGATAAGTTATGAGGGTGATGGAATCGATAGCGGTCATCCACTCGCTCCATGCGGAGTGTGTCGTCAGGCGCTTGTTGAACACGAAGAACGTTATGGTAAACCCATCAGACTGATTCTCGCGGGCATGCACGGAGAGATACAGATATTTTCATCCGCATCCATTTTGTTGCCTATGCGTTTTTCCGGAAAGGAACTGCCGCAATGAACCTTGCCCTATCCACTTCCGTCATCATTGCACAATGACCTCTCCCGCTAGCAACTGCAGGGTGGCGGCAGCGACTTTTGCACGATACGCCGCGTTGATATAGCGGTCTTGTGCTTCTATTAGGCTTAGCTGCGCCTGACGAAGTTCGATTGAGTTGCTCTGCAGTTTTCGGAAACGTTCAGTGGAAATGAAATTGTTCTCTTTCGCAAGCTTCACATTTTCCTTTTCCAAGTCGGAAACGGCTAGAGCGTTCTTGTATTCATCGTAAGCCACCTGAAGGTCTCGCCTGATTTCCGTCTTCAGCAGATCATACTGAAGTTGCTGCTGCTGCTGTTGCAGTTCGTTCACTTTCAGCTGTGTCCTGGTGATGTTATTATTGAAAATGGGCACTGCAAGATTCACCCCTATGTTTGGACCGTAAGTCTGGTTGGTGAGGAAGAACCCTCCGGTGGCCTTGTTTCTATTGAAACTGGTGTTGCTGTTGAGGCTGAGGACGGGCAGTCTTTGGGCGTTTATGATCCTTCGGTCCTGCAGCAGAACTGCCCTATCCCTTTGGGCCAGCATCAACTGAAAGTTTTGTGATTCGGTTCGTTTTTTCAAATCCTCCAAGTCTACAAGCTGCTGCCCGAAAGCGGTATCCAACACCGCCAATGGGGCGTCGGGTTCTCTTTTCAATAAATTGTTGAGTACAGACCTGCTGACGCGGATCTGTTGCCGGATATTCGTCAAGTTGACCAGTTGAGTATTCAGGTCGATGGAAGCCTGCAGGAGGTCGGTCTTTGCGGCACTTCCCACATTGAACCGTGTTTCCGCTATCTTCTCCCGTTCTTTTGAAAGGTCAATGATGGCTGTTGTTGCCCTGATCTGCAGATTCAGTCTGACGAGGTTATAGTAGGCTATCAACACATCATAGGTCAGTCGGACGATCTCCTGTTTCAATTGCAGGTCGCTTATCCGTTCAAGCTCCTCAAATCGTTCTTTGGTGGCCCTGACGCGCATCCCGTTGTAGATGCGCCAGTTTGCGGAGACATTTGCGGTGAGGATATTGTTGGTGACCCCATTGCGTATGATCTCGCTTCCGTTGGAAAGCTTTTGATTGAGGTTTGTCAGTGCCTCTGTATTTCCGATCCCGGCCGTGACGGTAGGCCATTTTCCGGCATTGCCCCAGTTGTTGTTGATACGGGCGATATCCTGGTCGCTTTTTGCGATCTGTATCCTAAGATTATTCTGCAGGGCGATATCCACAGCTTCTCGGGCGGTCATCAGACTATCCTGGGCCATGGCGGGGAAACCTGCCGACAGCAAAAAAAAGACAGGTACTAACTTAATCCTCATGGTTCTGCTGTTTTTTGTTCGAGATGTAGCTGTACAATGCCGGTACCACGAACAGTGTCAGGACCAATGCAAAGAGCAACCCGCCGACGATGACAATCCCCAGGGGAATGCGGCTCTTGCCTGCAGAACCGATCGCCAGGGCGATGGGAAGCGCTCCCAGCGTGGTTGCCAGGGTTGTCATCAGGATGGGGCGCAAACGCGCTACGGCAGCATCTGTTGCTGCAGAGAATTTATCCTGTCCCGCTTCACGTTTCTGATTGGCGAATTCCACAATCAGGATACCGTTCTTCGTGACAAGTCCGATCAGCATGATGATGCCGATCTGTGAGAAGATGTTCAATGTCTGGCCGAAAGCGGAGAGACTCAGCAATGCTCCGGCAAGCGCCAGCGGTACTGTGATCATGATGATCAGAGGGTCAAGGAAGCTTTCAAACTGAGCGGCCAGCACGAGATAAATAAGCACAAGTGCCAGGACGAAAGCGAACATCGTATTGGAGGAGCTTTCTGCGAAATCGCGTGATGAACCCACCAGGGATGTCGTGAAAGAGTCATCCAGGACTTTGGTCTTTATGCGTTGCATCTCATTTATGCCTTCACCGAGCGTTCTGCCCTGTGCCAATCCGGCAGAAATGGTTGCACTCTTAAGTCGGTTGAAGTGATAGATCGTAGGCGGGTTGGACGCCTCCGCAATGTTGACCACGTTGTCAAGCTGAATGAGTGCTCCGCTCCGGCTCCGCAAGTAGAAGGATTTAAGGTCGAGCGGAGCGTCGCGGTCCATTCTGTCGACCTGACCGATCACTTCATACTGCTTTCCGTTTCGGATGAAGTACCCGAATCTCCTTCCACTGAGTGCCAGTTGCAGGGAATTGGTGATGTCAAGGATCGAAATGCCCAGTTCACTCGCTTTTAATCTGTCGATGGTGATCTGGAGCTCAGGCTTGTTGAATTTCAGGTTGACGTCGTTACCTTGAAAAACCGGACTTTTAGCCACTTCTTCTATAAAAGCAGGAACTTTTTCCTTAAGCTTGTCGAAATTCAGGTGTTGCAATGCGATCTGAACCGGCAATCCGCCTTTTGAGCCCAGGCCTACGGAGATGGTCTGTTCCTGAACGGTCAGCACCCTTACGTTCGTGTACTCACGGAACATTCGGTTCATCTGCTGTGCGATATCATTTTGCGAGCGGACCCTTTCGGATGCATCCACAAGCCCCATGCTTACGATGGCTGCATTTGCCCCGCCGGAACCGCTGTAGCCAGGGGCGAAGGATAGCACCACGTATCTTTCCGGCACAGAATCCATGATCTTCTGCACCACTTCGTAGGTGACCTTATCCATATAGTCGAAGTCTGTTCCCTCCGGTGCGAGGATGCTGGCACGCAACCTGTTTCTGTCTTCCATTGGCGCAAGTTCAGAGGGAAGGCTCTTGCCGACAAAATATATGAGTCCTGCGCAGATGGTGAGGATGATGATCGCCACCCAGCGCTTGCCCATGAAGGATTGCAGAAGGTTACGGTATCCTCTCTCCATGCCTGCGAAGAAAGGTTCTGTCTTGAGGTAGAACCAGGAATGTCGGTGCGGACCTTTGCGGGTCAGGTAGATGTTGAGGACGGGTGTCAGGGTGAGTGATACGAACGCGGAGATGAGGACCGCTCCGGCGACTACGATGCCGAATTCCCGGAACAACCTCCCTACGAAACCTTCCAGGAAGATGATCGGCAGGAATACGATTGAAAGTGTCAGGGAAGTGGCGATGACTGCGAAATAGATCTCTTTCGACCCCTCCCTTGCCGCCTGGTATTTATTCATGCCGGCTTCCATCTTTTTGAAGATGTTCTCCGTCACCACGATGCCGTCGTCCACGACCAGGCCTGTTGCCAGTACGAGAGAGAGCAGGGTCAATACATTGATGGAGAAATCCGCCAGGTACATGATGAAGAACGCTCCGATCAGAGAAACCGGGATATCTATCAATGGACGGAAAGCGATGGTCCATTCCCTGAAAAAGAAGTAGATGATCAGCACCACAAGGCCTATCGCTATGAAAAGTGTTTCCTTGACTTCCTTGATCGCTTTACGAACGAATTGTGAACGGTCGAATCCTACTTCGATGATGATGTCCTCCGGCAGATCCTTTTTGATCTGCGAAAGCCGGGCATAGATCTCGTCTGCGATGGCCACATGGTTGGAACCCGGCTGCGCCACGATACCCATGTTGACCGATCGGATATTGTTTTTACGGGTTGCGGATTCTTCGTTTTCCGGACCGAGAACGGCATAGCCTACATCTTTCAGGCGGATGATCTTTCCGCCTTCCTGCACAATGATGAGGTTGTTGAAATCGTCTTCGGTGGAAAGTTTGCCGTAGGCTTTCACCGTGAGTTCCGTGTTGCTGCCCCTGACTTTGCCGCCCGGCAGCTCAATGTTTTCGCGATCGAGGGCCGAACGCACATCCTGTATGGTGAGGCGATAGGCGGCAAGTTTAGCGGGGTCGAACCATATCCGCATGGCAAATCGCTGTCCGAACACGTTCACCGAACTCACCCCGGTGATCGTTTGCAGTCTTTCCTGCACTACGTTCTCTGCATAGTCCGTCAATTCTAGCAAGGTGCGCTTATCGCTTTGCAATTGCAAGAACATGATGGGGTCCGAATCCGAGTCTTGCTTCGCCACGGAAGGTGGGGAGTCGATATCACGGGGAAGGATACCCGAAGCCTGCGATACTTTTTCCCGAACATCATTCGCAGCTTTCTCGAGGTCCACTCCGAGTTCGAACTCCACGGTGATGTTGCTGCTGCCCTGGGCGCTGGAAGACGTGATCGTCCGGACACCTTCCACACCATTCACCGCTTTTTCAAGCGGTTCCGTGATCTGTTGTTCTATGATCTCTGCGTTTGCCCCCTGATAGGAGGTACGTACGTTCACTACTGGAGGATCGATGGCCGGATATTCCCGCACCCCAAGGAATGTATATCCGATCGCACCGAAGATGATGATCACGATCGAACACACCACCGCTAAGACCGGTCGCTTTATACTGATTTCTGACAGGTTCATCGGGCCAGCCTTTTTCGGGTTATTGAAACTTGGTGATCTTCACTTTTGAGTCGGGACGCAGGAACATGAGTCCGGTCGTGATGATGGTATCACCCTCTGAAATGCCATCCAGCACCTGTACCCTTGCCGAGTCGCGGATGCCTGTGACGATATTCCGGAAGATGACCTCACCGCCCTTATATACGACCACCTGCTTGCCCCGGGCGACCGGGATGATGGATTGCGAGGGTATCATAAGTGCATCATCGTTCTTTCCTAGAGTGATTTTCACTTTTGCGAAGCTACCCGGGACCAGGTATCTGTCGCCATTTTTAACGTTGGCATGCAAGACCAGATTTCGTGTTGTCTCCTCCACACTGCTCTCTCTCGCAGCAATCGACGCGGCGTACACGCCCGGAGAGCCTTCCACAGTGAATCGGATCTCCATGCCTGTGAAGATCTCTGAACTGTATTTTTCAGGAATGCTGAACTCCAACCGCAGTTGGTTCACCTGGCTGATGGTGGCCAGTATGTTGGCAGGGGTCACGTATGCGCCCGGACTGATTCTTTTAAGCCCCAACCGACCGGAATAAGGAGCACGTATCTCCGTTCGGGAAATATTGACTTTTATCAGATCTATGTCAGCGTTCAGGTTTTTTACCGAAAGGAGGCTGAGATCATAGTCCTGCTGGCTGATGCCATTGATTTTTAAAAGCTCACGCTGACGTTCTTCGGTCTTTTCCGCAATTTGCAACTGTACCTTGAGCTTTTTCAACTGGGCCTGCAGGTCTGCATCGAAGAGTTTTGCTAAAAGCTCTCCCTTCGCTGCATTTGCTCCCTCCCTGATATTCAAAAATATCATCCTTCCGGAAATCTCAGGTCGGATTTCAGTTGATTCGAAAGGGAGTATGGTGCCGGTGACCTCAACGGACTGGCTGATGGAAACAGGCGATGCGATAAGTCCTTCGACCAATAAGGGGCCATTCCTGGCTGGCCCGGTGCTTTGTCCGGGGCCCTGTGGTTTTTTCTCCTCACAGGAATTCAGGATAAGAATGGTGATGAAAGCTGCGCAGAATAAATTACTCATATCTGTCTAAAGTTATGTCATCCCGCGACAATCCTTGTGATATGCGGCACAAAAGAAAACCCGGACTTCTATTAGATGTTAAATGCAACAAAAACCTTCACAACCTATGCAAAGTATTGGTATCGGAAAGCTGAAAAATTGACATTTGACATCTCCGTAGGTAAACGGCGGAAAAATCATCATCAAATGGTATCATCCAATCCGACAGCCATTCTCGACCTGCTGCAAGGGAGTCAACAGCACAACGGTATTGTCCATTGCGTATACGCCAAGCACCAGGCATTCGCTGAAAAAATTTCCGATCTGCTTCACAGGAAAATTCAACACGGCAACGACCTGTCTCCCTGCAAGGTCATCAGGTTTGTACATATCGGTTATCTGTGCGGAAGAACGCTTCATGCCATATTCGCCAAAATCGATTTCAAGCGCATATGCGGGTTTTCGTGCACCTTTCAATGCCACCGCAGAAAGAATAGTCCCGACACGCATCTCGATCTGTGTGAAATCATCCCATGTGATTTGCATACCGTTGATTGAGGTGCAAATTTGCACAAAAGGATAATACGATCGCAATTTGCCTCACCGAAAATCTTTATGAGGCCGAGATCGTTAAAATCTGACCCTTGTTTTCACATCCCTCGGGTTTCACATCTTGAGTGAAGAAGATCGATCATCTGTCTGATCATGGCAAGGCCCCATAGATTTCCTGCTTCATGCCATTCCCCAAAAAGGAAAGGCTCCGCATGGTGACGCGGTGCATCCTTTGGGAGCGCGATTGCGGAGGTCCTCGTAAGAGGTTTGTAGCGTGAAAGGCTGCGGGTTAATGTCTTGTCTGTTGCAAGGTTGCAATACCCGTCAGTGGGACGGGCGTAAATGGGTATTGTGTGCAGTTGAGATATACGATAATGTCATGGCGACGGAATTCTAGCATGACATTCACCGTATGATCGGTTTGGTGCATTAAGCTATTGAAGGCGTTGAAGCCGAAGGTCAGGCATGGAATTCCTGATCTGTCATAGATCGGTTTTTTTCTCTAGGACGATCTCGCCCAGACCGAGCAATTCATGACGCTTGTACCTGCTTTTCTCATCATCGAAACATTTTGCGAATTCTTCGATAAGGAAGGCGATTATTTTTCGGTTATCCATGGTCATGAAGCAAGCCGGACTTGGGGTGACGGAGATCCTGGCGAAATAATGATCGACATCTTTCTTTGTGTATACCTGTCCGGATATGGGATCTATGAAGAACAGGATCTTAGGCTCTTTGGCAGGGTTGCCGAAAGGCTCACGGGTTTTGTCGAAATAGGCCAGAATGAACTGCCGAGGAATGTGGATCGCCATGACGGGGATGTCCAGCATCTGGCAGATGGTCTGGTAAAGGATTCCGTTGGCGATGGAATTACCGCGACGGTTGTCCAGCAATTTATGCACTAGGAAATCTTCCTGATGTCGATACGAGATCTCAACCCCTTTGAACATGTGGTGGGAATAGAAGACCTTGTTGACGACATTGATCTGCTCGAGTGGTGTGAGGTAATTATTGAGCTCCAGCCAAATGCTCTTGCAGAGTTTTTCCAACTCTGATCGATATCCCGACAGCATAAGATCAGGGAATTTGTAACGGGATACTAAAAAAGCTCCCTCCAGCAAATCCGGCTTTACATCTGTAGCCCAAGTCCCGAACTCCTGTTGAAGATTTTTAAAATGGATCTTGTGGATCAACATCTCGATCCTCTCCTGGATGTATTCATCTTCGGTATGCGCCCATAGGCCTTCCAGGTTTGTGATCATATCGTTTCCGATGCCGAGGATGC
>CAJBPC010000725.1 GCA_903957405.1 uncultured bacterium
ATGCTTCACCTCATTGAGACGCTGCGTTGGCGGAAGGATTGAGTGTAATTGTCCTGACAAAATACTTTTTGTCTTCATGAACTTCCGGGTCAGACGTTTCTTCTGGCAACGCCTTTGTATTTTTAAACTTATTTTTGACAAAAGTAAATCAGTGATAGCAATCGGGAAGGTACTGGTTAGTGATGATGTGATAGAAGCGCAATTCGTTTGTGATCTCGGCAAATGCAAGGGTGGATGCTGTGAGGACGGCGATGCAGGTGCCCCATTGACGAATGAGGAGCTCGATCAGGTCAAGCAGGCATTTGAGCATGTCGCGCCCCTGTTGACACCGGAGGGTAGACAAGAGATCGAGCGGAACGGACTTTACCGCTACGACCAGGAATTCGGTTGGGTCACACCCACTGTCGATGGGGCCATTTGCGCATACGGATTCAGGGACAAGGCTGGTGTGATCAAGTGTGCATTTGAGCAGGCCTATAGCGATGGAAAGACCAAATGGAAGAAGCCTATTTCCTGTCATCTTTATCCCATCAAGACCAAGACGAGTAAATACAACGGATATGAGATGATGAATTATGAACCGAGGGAAACCATGTGTTCTCCGGCATGCGCTCTTGGCAGCAAACTAAAAGTCCCTGTGTATGTTTTCCTGAAAGATCCCATCATCCGCAAGTATGGAGAGGAGTTTTATGTTACGCTGGAGAAGGTAGCGGATGAGTTTTATGAAAAAGACAAAAAGTAACAGGAATACACTGCTTGACGATTGAACGATTCTTGATATTCAATACCAGACACCGGATTTCATGAGAGAGACTGCTGAAGTTTTCATGGCAAAGAGTACGATCAAAGCGGAGGATCTTGAGCATCGCCGCAAGATCAATTTTAATATAGGCAAATACACTGCGGTTGTACCGCAAGGTAAGCAACAGTTCGCCAACCTGGAAGCTGCGCGTAAGAAAGCGAAGACGGTAAAGTGGAAAGCAATCGAATCCCTTGATGCGCAGCTCGAGGAGTTCGAAAGAAATTTCATGAAAAGAGGCGGGCGTGTCATATGGGCCGATACCTCTGACGATGCACTCAAAGCCATCGGAGAGATCTGCAGCAGGCATGACTGCAAGACCGTGGTGAAGAGCAAGAGCATGGCCACGGAAGAAATACATCTGAACGAATTCCTTGAAAAGAACGGAATCGAAAGTGTCGAGACGGACCTCGGGGAATACATCCAGCAACTGGATGACGAGCCACCGTACCACATCGTGACACCCGCCATGCATAAGAGCAAGGAGGATGTGGCCAGACTTTTTACGGATAAGCTTGGCACCAGACCCGGGATGTCGCCCGAGGAACTCACCATGGTCGCCAGAAATAACCTGCGCGGCAAATACATCTCTGCCGAAGTGGGCGTCACCGGAGCGAATTTCATCATATCTGAAACGGGCAGCATCGCCATCACGGAGAATGAAGGTAACGGCAGGCTTAGTTGCGCATGGCCTAAAGTCCATATCGTCGTGGCAGGCATCGAAAAAGTCATTCCTTCCCTGGATGACCTCGCACTTTTCTGGCCCTTGCTGTCTACTTTCGGGACAGGTCAGAAGGTGACCGTATACAATACGATCGTAAGCGGTCCGTGCCAGCCAAACGAGACGGATGGTCCGGAAGAGATGTATGTCATTCTGCTTGACAACGGCAGAACGCATATTCTCGCCGACCCCAAGCAACGTGAAAGCCTTTACTGCATCCGCTGCGGTGCTTGCCTGAATGCCTGTCCTGTCTACAAAAACATCGGCGGACATGCTTACGGCACCACGTACAGTGGACCAATCGGCAGTGTGATAACGCCACACATGAAGGATCTTGATGAGTGGAAGCACCTCAGTTTCGCCTCGTCTCTTTGCGGCAACTGCACTGAAGTATGTGCGGTGAAGATCAATTTGCATGAGTTGCTCCTGGATAACCGGCATCAGGCCGTCGCCGGAGGCACTATTGGTTTTTCGGAACGGTTTGCTTGGAAGATTTGGAAGAACGCATCGCTCCACCGCTCGCTCATGAATGCCGGTAATCGCAGGATAAAGAACTGGATGGTCAATCGGATGTTCACGGCATGGACCAATCATCGAGCTCCTTTGGATTTTCCAGACAAGACATTTAACCAGCAATGGAAGGCTGGTCAACATTGCGGGAAATGATGCCTCACAGTCGCTGACAAGTCCAAACCATGGGATTTCATGATCTTGATCCTGACAGATACTGCGTCGCCCAGGCTGGATTACATCGTCAGACTGTTGTTTGTCGAGATATCCGGCCTTCAGGTTGCCGTTACCACCGACCGGAATGAATGGCTTTCATTTGCCGGACCCAAGATCAACTATACAAAAGACTCTTCTGACGCATCCTCATTGCACATCATGCCTTATGGACTTCTTTTTGAGCAGTCCATAAGGCCTGTGTCAATTGATGTTTCTGAAGCCCAAGGGATGCCTGTTTTTTTTATGAATCCTACGGGTGATATCCCCTTCGATATTTTTGCTGCATCATTTTTTTTGGTTTCCCGTTATGAGGAATACCTGCCACATGCCAGGGATGCATATGGAAGATTTGATGCCCTGTCAAGCCTTGCCTTCAGGGCTTCCTTCCTGCATCTGCCCATGGTTGAAATGTGGGCATCTGAGCTGAGGGTGTCGGTATTGCAGGCATCCAACCAAGGTGTACC
>CAJBPC010000726.1 GCA_903957405.1 uncultured bacterium
GCGAGCTGGCATATGTCCCGCAGTACCTCATGTTCGGCGCCAAGGACAATGAGGAACCGGAAGTGAAACGCACCGTAGGAGAACCATGGAAATGGACGCATCCGCTTTACACCATCACCATCGATCGAAAACTCACGGACCTCCGGTCTGCGGAGATCGATCCGGGACAAAGGATCGCTGACATGGAACGGAAGAACAATAAGATCGAACTCAACTGGTGACAAACGGCGCAGGGCAAGACATCACCCGTGCCGAATATGCAAGAATCAAATTTAAATTATTTTCGCGACCATGCTGCATGTAACGGATATCGTGGTGTTGAGCGCATTCGGGATCATCACTTTTGTACAGCTCTTTTTCCTGCTATACTTTTTCCGGCGTTTGGCTTTCTATTCGCCCAAAGTGCGGACAGAGACGCGTGAACATCCGGTGTCTGTAATCATTTGCACCCGCGACGAGGCGGATAACCTCAGTGCCAACCTTCCCGGTGTGCTGCTGCAGCAATACAGAAGCAGCAGTGAAGTGATCGTTGTCAATGACAATTCCGTCGATGATACGACCTATTTTCTGGAAGGCTTACACAAGCAGTTCCGAAACCTGCGGCCCGTCCATCTGAAGCAGGAGGCGCTGCATATCCCCGGAAAAAAATATCCGTTATCGGTCGGCATCAAATCCGCGAGGTACGAGATCCTCCTCATGACCGATGCGGATTGTGTGCCGGCTTCGGAAAACTGGCTGCAGAAGATGCAGGATGCCTATGCGGATGGTACGGAGATCGTTTTGGGCTACGGGGCATACCAGAAGCGCAAAGGACTGCTCAACAAACTCATCCGCTTCGAGACCTTCCATTCCGCACTGCAGTATCTTTCCTTTGCGCTTGCAGGGATGCCATACATGGGTGTCGGAAGGAACCTGTCGTACAAGCGGGAACTGTTTTTCAGGCACAAGGGATTTTCCATGCATAACCATATCCCCGGCGGGGATGATGACCTGTTCATCAATATGGCGGCGAATGCCGGCAGCACCGCCATCGTCATCGACAAGGATGCCTTCACGGTGTCCAGGCCAAAGACAAGCTTCAAGGACTGGATACGCCAGAAATACCGCCACTACAGTACGGGAAGGCATTACAAATTAAAGCATCGCCTGCTGCTCGGTTTGTATTCCTCCACGCATTTCCTGTTCTATCCCTTGTTCGTGGCTTCACTGTTACTGGCTGACTGGCGGATCGCATCCGCGATCTTCTGCGTCAGATTCGTCACACAGGGCATCATCTATTACAAGTGCATGGACCGCCTCGATGAGAAGAGTCTGTGGGTGTCGTACTGGCTGCTCGACATCTGGATGTTCTTCTATTACATCTTATTCATACCCGCATTATGGAAAAAGCCGAGTCAAAGCTGGAACTGATCCTGACATATTTCTCCGAGTTCACACCCGTGCAACTGCAACAGCTGTCGATGCTTGATGCATTGTACAAGGACTGGAATGCGAAGATCAACGTCATCTCCCGAAAGGATATCGACGAGCTTTACGAAAGGCATGTGCTGCATTCGCTCGCCATCGCTGCCTGGTTCGACTTCCCACCCGGCCTTGAAGTGATCGATATCGGCACGGGCGGCGGGTTTCCGGGTATTCCGTTGGCGATTTTTTTCCCGGAAGTGCAGTTTCATCTGGTGGATTCGATCGGCAAGAAACTGAAAGTGGTGGAGGCCGTAGCAGAAGCACTGGCGCTGAAGAACGTGACGACGCAGCATATTCGCGCGGAGGAGATCAAGGGCCGGCGTTTCGATTTCGCCGTGAGCAGGGCGGTGGCTCCGCTGGGTGATCTCTGGCAGTGGGCGAAACCATTGTTGCGGAATGAACGCAGGATGGAGGAATTCAAAAGCGGACTGGTTTGTCTGAAGGGTGGAGACCTCACCGAAGAGATCGCAGGCAGCAGGTTGAGGCCACATATCCGCGAGATCTCGTCTTTCTTCCCCGAGCCATATTTCGAGCAGAAATATGTGTTGTACGTGCCATTGAAGTGATGAGGGGATGACAGCCCCGTTCACCTCCGCCGGCTGGCAGGTAACTCCATACCGCTGGAATTCCATTGCCATTCATGTGAACAATCTGCCAAGCGGCGGATGAATTCCCTGTTATCTCCAGCGGGAAGCCAGATATACACAGCGCTGTTATCGCCTGGTTTTGATCCTTTCCACCATATCGATCTTCCAGGAGGCAAAATCCCCTTCGAGGATATGTCTTCTGGCCTCTCCCATGAGCCACAGGTAGAATGCGAGGTTGTGGATGCTCGCGATCGTCAGGCCCAGGTATTCCTTGGCCTTCATGAGGTGGCGCAGGTATGCCTTCGAGTAATGGTGGCTTGTTGGGCATGGTATTCCCGTATCGATGGGGGAGAAGTCGAATTCCCATTTCTTATTGTCGATGTTGACGACGCCTTCAGATGTGAAGAGCATGGCGTTGCGGCCGTTGCGGGTGGGCATGACGCAGTCGAACATGTCCACGCCGTGTGCGATGCATTCGAGCAGGTCCCAGGGCGTACCGACACCCATCAGGTAGCGCGGCTTTTCCGCCGGCAGGGCTTCGCAGCACAGTGCCGTGAACTCGTAGATCATCTCCGTCGGCTCCCCGACACTCAGTCCGCCGATCGCGTTGCCCGGGGCGTCTTTCGAGGCGACGTATGCGCAGGAAGCCTTTCGCAGGTCGGGGAAGGTACCGCCATGGACGATGGGAAACAGATTCTGCGTGTATCCATAACGGTCATCCGTATCCGAAAACCTTTTGATGCACCGGTCGAGCCAGCGGTGGGTGAGTTCCATCGAGTCCCTGACATAGGCGTATTCGCTCGGATAGGGCGGGCATTCATCAAAGGCCATGATGATGTCGGCACCGATGGATCGCTGGATGTCCATGACGGTCTCCGGTGTGAAGAGATGCTTCGACCCGTCGATATGGCTTTGGAAGAGCACTCCTTCTTCGGTGATTTTCCGGCTGGCGGCGAGGGAAAAGACCTGGTAGCCACCACTGTCGGTGAGGATGGGGCGATCCCAGTGGTTGAACGCATGCAGTCCTCCAGCTGCTTCGAGGACTTTCAGACCCGGCCGCAGGTAAAGGTGGTAGGTATTTCCCAGGATGATCTTTGCATCCACATCTTCCATCAGTTGTTGCTGGGAGACGGCCTTGACGCTGCCGGCAGTTCCGACGGGCATGAAGATGGGCGTCTGTATGACTCCATGGTCGGTGGTGATGAGTCCGGCCCGGGCCTTAGTGCCGGTGTCGGTATGCTGCAGGTCGAAGCGCAATCTTGGCATGGGTGCAAGTTACAGATGTTGTTTCGTTAAGGGTTTTTCCCGCTTCGAAGTTCTGCCTTGCGATTCGTATTTTTGTCCAAGCAATGAAAAAGATCGATTGGTACATACTGAAAAAATTCCTCTCGACTTTTTTCTACTCCATCATATTGCTGACGGTCATCTCCACGGTGATCGACCTCAGCGAAAGGACGGATGATTTTGCCAAGTCAGGGCTCAGTGGGAAGGAGATCTTCTACCAGTATTATGTGGGATTCATCCCGCATATCATGTCGCTTTTATTCCCGCTGTTTGTTTTCATCTCGGTCATTTTTTTCACTTCCAAGATGGCCAATCTCTCTGAGTTCATCGCGATTCTCGCAAGCGGGGTGAGCCTTCAGCGGATCCTCCGGCCCTACTTCATCGGTGGCGTCTTTCTTGCATTGATGCTTTGGTATGGCAACCTGTCGCTGATCCCGAGGGCCAATGACATACGGGCGACCTTCGATCTGAAGTACCTCCGGGGCCCCATGAC
>CAJBPC010000727.1 GCA_903957405.1 uncultured bacterium
CTTCGCTCAGGAAGACAATGCAATGAGGTTCAACCTAGTTGAATGCATGACCCGGGTTTATTGCCCCCGACCTTTCCAAAAGTTGACTTTCCCATAACAACAAATGCCGACCCTTGCAGGTCGGCATTTCTTACAGTAAACTGTTAATTTAACAAATAACTTGTCGGGATGACAAGATTCGAACTTGCGACCCCACGCCCCCCAGACGTGTGCGCTACCGGGCTGCGCTACATCCCGAACTATCCGATACCCTAAGGGGATATCGGGTGTCAAAAATAAGGGTTTCCTTTCATTTTTTATCCAACAAGAAACTAACTTCGCTCAATTCCTTTCACATGACGATCCTGATCCAAAAGGCGCACATCTCCGACCCGTTGTCTCCTCACCACGACAAGATCATGGACATCTTCATCCGCGATGGCGTCATCGAACAGATCGATCCGCAAATAGACCTGTCATCCGACAAAACCATCGCTCTGGAAGGACTGCACGTATCCCCGGGATGGGTCGACATATTCGCAGATGCCGGCGACCCGGGCTTCGAACACCGCGAGACCCTGGAGACGGCTTCCATGGCTGCCGCTGCCGGAGGATACACACACCTCTTCGTACTGCCCAATACCAAGCCGGTCGTGCATGACAAAAGCCTCGTGGAATACGTGCACGATAAAAAAATATCCTCGCCCGTCACCCTGCACCCCATCGGAGCGGTCACCCGCCACACCGAAGGAAAGGAGCTGGCCGAGATCTACGACATGCGCCACAGCGGCGCCGTAGCCTTCAGCGATGGCATACATCCCATCCAGCAGGCAGGGATGATGATCAAGGCACTGCAGTATGTGAAAGCCTTCGACGGCGTGATCATACAGGTGCCGGATGACCGGTCGATCGCACCGCACGGACTGATGCACGAAGGGATCCTCTCCACACGGCTGGGCCTCCAGGGCAGACCGGCACTCGCGGAGGAACTGATCATCGCAAGGGATATCAAACTCACCCGATACGCCGCGTCAAGGCTGCACATCACGGGCGTCACCCTGCCGAAATCGATGGAATACATCCGCCGCGCCAAACAGGGCGGCATCGACGTCACCTGCTCCGTGACACCGCATCACCTCTATTTCTGCGACGAAGACCTCATGGATTACGACTCGATCCTGAAAGTCGATCCGCCCTTCCGCACACGCACAGATATGGAATCCATGCTGCAGGCAGTGCTGGACGGCAGCGTCGACGTCATCGCCTCGCACCACCTGCCCCTGCACCAAGACCGGAAAACCTGCGAATTCGAATACGCTTCACCCGGCACGATCGGACTCGAAACCACCTTCGGGGTCCTCGGCATCCTCGGCGTGCCGGTCGACGCATTCCTGAAACTCGCCAGCAGCAACCCCCGCCGGATATTCGGACTCCCGCCCGCCACCATCCAGGTCGGCAACATGGCAGACATGACCGTATTCCAACCGGAGATCACCTATGTCTTCGAAGCAAAAAACATCCGCTCCCGCTCGAAGAACAGTCCATTCATCGGAAAAACACTGAAGGGAAAAGTGATCGGCGTAGTGAACGGCAACAAATCGACGATCTGATCACTGCCCAGACGTTCACAGTCTTTAAAACCAAATTCGTTCACGATCTGTGTCAAAACCAGGCACATGGGGACAAATCACTCCGTCATGCGACTGCATCATATATAAAACGGATGATCGATATTTGATAACGTAAGGAGAACCACCCCGTCATGAGACTGTATCCCGGGGATTGTGCGTTGACTACGACTTCCAGCACTCAAACTTCTTCTCTCCCTTTCTGCGAATGGCCTCCTTGCGGAAATCATAGAGCCCCATCCGCAAGCGGACATTCAGGGAATGATACCAGTCATCTCGCAGCGGGTTGCCGCGCTGGGTGCCCTTCGCCGGAAATGCCTGGCTGCCGCCGGGGACATCATCGCCACGGTACGACAATTCCACAGCCTTCTCCCCTTTCGCCTGAAGCAAAAGCAGAGCATCGGGATATTGAGTGCTCACATCGTCCAGGTGATCGGTAAAAGACTTGCGGAACATCGCTTCGATGTCCAACCGAAAATGCTTGCCGAGCATGCACTCGATCCCCCCGCCGAATGGTATGGCAAAACGGATATTGCTGTGCA
>CAJBPC010000728.1 GCA_903957405.1 uncultured bacterium
AAATAAATATACAAACACATCATGGTGGAATTCGATACATCGCATGTCAAGAACATCGTTTTATTGGGGCATGCAGGCTCGGGGAAGACAACCCTCGCGGAGTGCATGCTTTTTGAAGCCGGCATCATCGGCAGGAGGGGATCCGTCAAGGAGAAAAACACCGTCGGCGATTATCATGAATTGGAGAAGGAGCGGGGCAATTCCATATTCTCCAAGCTGATGCATACCCGGTGGCGGGGATACAAGATCAATATCATCGACACGCCCGGTCACGATGATTTCAATGGCGAGGTCATATCGGCGCTGCGTGTGGCAGATACGGGTGTTTTGTTGCTGAATGCCGCCATGGGTGTCGAAGTGGGAGCAGACATGATATGGGGTTATGCGGAGCGGTTCGCAACTCCGATGATTTTGGCAATCAATAAACTGGACCATGCAGCCGCGAACTATGAGAAAACACTTGCTGAAGCACTAGGTCATTTCGGTCAAAAAGTAATGCCTGTCCAGTATCCGGTAACCGCCGGTGTCGGTTTCAACGAAATCATCGACGTGTTACGGATGTCGCTGTATCGTTTCCCAGAAGGTGGGGGCAAGCCAGAAAAACTCCCTATTCCCGAAAAGGAGAAGGCGAGAGCAGACCGGTTGCACAAAGAACTGGTGGAAGCCGTGGCCGTGAATGATGAGCTGCTCATGGAGCATTATCTCGACAAGGGTGAACTGGATGAGGATGAAATGCGCGAGGGGCTGAAAAAATCACTCATCAACCGCGACATCGTCCCGGTGTTCTGCTTATCTGCCGAACTCGACATGGGCAGCGGCAGGCTCATGGGATTCATTGATAATGTTTGTCCGAGTGCGAACGAGATGCCACCTCAAGCGACCCTGTCAGGCGAGTCTCTACCTTGTGATGCATCTGGTCCTGCATGCATTTTCGTGTATAAGACCGTCTCGGAGCCGCATGTCGGTGAATTGTCCTTTTTCAAGGTTTATTCAGGCGTGGTGAAGCCCGGTATGGAATTGGTGAACGAGAGCACCGGTGTTTCGGAGAAGATCAGTCAGCTTTTTGTGGTAGAAGGCGACAAGCGGTCTGCGGTGAGTGAATTGGTGGCGGGGGATATTGGGGCCACGTTGAAATTAAAGAACACGCATGTGAATAATACCCTGCATCTGAAGGGGCGTGACATTGAATTGAAGGCCATATCTTTTCCGCCCCCGAACCTGACCGTTGCGATAGAGCCCGTCAAGAAGGGGGATGAGGACCGGTTGTCTCAGGCATTGCACACCTTGCGGGAGGAAGATCCGACGATGCTGGTGGAAGTGTCGTCATCTCTTCGTCAGACATTGATCCATTGTCAGGGAGACATGCATCTGGCCGTTGCGAAATGGAAGCTCGAACATATCCACAAGCTTGAAGTGACATTCGCCAAGCCTAGGGTTTCGTACCGGGAGACAATTCGAAAACCTGCCGAATCAAGTTACCGACATAGGAAGCAATCCGGCGGTGCTGGGCAGTTCGGTGAAGTCTGCATGCGGATTGAACCCTGGTATGAGGGCATGCCTGATCCGGAGGATTTACATGTTCGCGGACGGGAGGAGCACCCACTCGATTGGGGCGGGAAGCTCGTTTACCTGAACTGCATCGTCGGAGGAGTCATCGACAACAGGTTCCTGCCATCCATCTTCAAGGGTGTCATGGAAAAAATGCTGGAGGGTCCGCTGACGGGTTCCCATGTCAGAGACGTCAGGGTGAGCGTCTTTGATGGTAAAATGCATCCTGTTGACAGCAACGACGTCTCTTTCAAGATCGCAGGCATGATGGCCTTCCGTCAGGCTTTCAAGGAAGCCGACCCCTTGTTGCTTGAACCGATTTCACATGTCGAAGTGTTGTGCCCCCATGAATTGACCGGTCATGTGATCGGAGATCTTCAATCTCGCCGTGCGATACTGGATGGAATCCTCACGGAGGGACATTTTCAGCGGATTTCAGCGAAAGTGCCTCTCGCTGAAATGGAAGGGTACTCGTCATCTTTGCGATCCATCACGCAGGGGAGAGCGCGCTTCAGCATGGAATTTTTCGATTACGGCCCGGTGCCTCATGAATTGCAAAGGAAACTCACGGAAACATATCACGCAGATGCCATCACCGCAGAGCCGTGATCATTGAAAAGAAAAACGCCACCCCGAAAGGTGGCGTTTTTCTTTTATGCATCGACCCGGAATGAAATCTGACAGATCACGCCCCAGGTGGAGATCTCACCATTCTTCACGTGAGCTTTGATATCCTTCACATAGACGGAGTCGACATTTCGAATGGTCTTTGACACTTCCTTTACGGCGGACTGCACGGCGTCCTCGATGCTGGTTTCTGAGGATGATATGACCTCGATGACTTTTACGATGGGCATCACAGATGTTTTAAAAGGTGAAAAAATCGTTGATGCGTACAAGTTAGTTTGAATAGACATTTTTCCCGTTCAAGGACATCAAAATGTCCATTACAAAAGGATCTCCCTGACATGCGTCTCAATGTTGCCTGCGATCTTTTCGAGGGGCAGGTCGTTGTTGTCGATCCCGAAGGGATCTTCAATTTCCTCAGCGATCACCTCGATGCTGGTCAGTACGTAAAAAATGAAAATAACGACGGGGATGACATAGTAACCCATGGAAAAAACGAAACCCATCGGCAGTGTCATCACGTAAAAGAAAATGAATTTCTTGATGAAGGCCGAATAGGAATAAGGGATCGGGGTGTTCTTGATGCGCTCACATGCGCCGCAGATATCCGTGAACGCTGCCATTTCAGTGCTAAGTGATAGCAATTCGTAGCCATCGATCTTGCCCGCACGATGCAGGCGATAGATTCTCGCCGTCATGATGGAAGCGACTTTGTTCGGCTTGTGACCTGCCTTTAGCAGTACGAAGAGTTCAGGATGCTCCGCTTCGTCGAGTGAAAGCCTCAGTGTTTCCGATTGGAGGTGCGATTTTAAAACATGCGCGTACAAGGGGATGATCTTTGCGAAGAAAACTGTTTCGGCTTTTTCGGAATCACCCAGCAGCGCATGCAATTTTATAGCGAGATTTCTGCTGTTATTGACCAAACCTCCCCACAGTTTTCTGCCTTCCCACCATCTTTCATAGGCGGTATTGGTTCTGAAAACCAGCAGCATCGAAATGACAAAGCCAAGAAGGCTATGCAGTATCGTAAGGTTTTTCACCGAATCCCTTTGGCTGAGCTGAAGGTAGTTCAGCTCCAAATAGGCGATCAGCCAGGAGTAAATGCCGATGGCGATCATCATCGGAAAAAGTTTACGGATGGTGTCCGTCTTATGCAGCCTGAAGATGAAAGTGAACCAGTCTTTTGGATTGTAGGCGATCAATGTTGCAGTGTTTGGTGATATCAAAAATATGGAAATGATCGTATCGACGGTTAACCTCGTCCGTTCGACGGCATGTGTCCTCAGGGCTGAGGATGAAAATCTTGTCCGTCGGCATGCTGGTAGATTGTTCGTGAATCTGTAGAAAACCAAAGATGGTTTCTGAATTTTGACAGGGAAATGGGAACGGAGGTTTAAAATCAATAATATCTAAAGCTGTAATCGAATATTTAGATTTTATAAAAAAACATGATTCAGGATGCCGAATGTTTGATTTATTTTTAAATATTGCACATCTTGTAATGAATTAACGAAAACGTTTGCACATATGAAAGACTATCAGTCCGGTATCCGGCACGAAGACCTGTTGAAGTATGTCAGGGAAATGGAGGCTTTATGTACGCCGCAACAGGTGCATTGGTGTGACGGTTCGAGTGAAGAATACCGCATGATCTGTGAGGATCTCGTGCAGAAGGGGACATTCATCCGGCTTGATCCCGAGAAATGGCCAAATTGTTTCGCTTCTTTTTCAGATCCCAGTGATGTTGCCAGGGTGGAGGATAAGACCTATATCTGCAGCCGGCGCAAAGAGGATGCGGGCCCCACGAACAACTGGGTGGATCCGAAGGAGATGAAGGCGCATCTGAAGGAGATCTTCCGGGGAAGCATGAAGGGAAGAACGATGTACGTGATTCCTTTCTGCATGGGACCGATCGGTTCGCCACTGTCAAAAATCGGAGTGCAGATCACCGACTCCGAATACGTTGTGGTGAACATGCACATCATGACCCGCATGGGGACTGCCATCATCGATCTGATGGGGACGGATGGAGAATACATCAAATGCCTGCATTCAGTGGGGGCACCCCTGGAGCCGGGACAGCCTGACAGCAAGTGGCCTTGTAATCCCCAGGTGAAATATATTGTGCACTATCCAGAAGACAGGGCGATCGCCTCATATGGTTCCGGATATGGAGGCAATGCCTTATTGGGCAAGAAATGCTTCGCACTGCGCATCGCTTCGGTGATGGCGGAAGAAGAAGGGTGGCTTGCAGAACACATGCTCATCCTTGGCGTAGAGGATCCGAAGGGGGAAAAGACTTATGTCGGAGCGGCATTCCCCAGTGCATGCGGCAAGACCAATTTTGCGATGCTCATACCTCCCAAGGAGATGGATGGATGGAAGGTGACGACCATCGGCGATGACATTGCGTGGATAAAGCCGGGCAAGGATGGAAAATTGCATGCGATCAATCCCGAATATGGGTATTTCGGTGTGGCTCCCGGAACGAACATGAAGACGAATCCGAATGCCATGAAGGCGCTATCCCGCAATGCGATCTTCACAAATGTTGGCGTTACGGATGACGGCGATATTTGGTGGGAGGGCATGAGCAAAGAAGTGCCCGCCAACATCACGAACTGGCAGGGGCTGCGGCATGACCCTACGAGCGGGAAGCCGGTAGCGCATCCCAATGCGCGGTTCACCGCACCCGCTTCACAGTGTCCCAGTATCGATCCGCAGTGGGAGAAACCGGAAGGGGTCCCTATCAGCGCCTTCATATTCGGAGGCAGGAGGAGTACGACGATCCCTTTGGTATATGAAGCCTTCAATTGGAATTATGGCGTTTATATGGCGTCAACGATGGGGTCGGAAACCACGGCAGCCGCGTTTGGGGAGATCGGCAAAGTGCGGAGAGATCCTTTCGCCATGCTGCCTTTTTGCGGCTACCATATGGCCGATTATTTCAACCACTGGCTGCAGTTCGGCAGGAACCTCACTCGCGCACCCCGTATATTCGGCGTCAACTGGTTCAGGAAGGATGAGCAGGGGAATTTTCTGTGGCCCGGTTTTGGTGATAACATGCGCGTCCTGAAATGGATCATTGAGCGTTCAAGGGGGAAGGTCACTGCGATCGAGAGTCCGATCGGATGGATGCCTAAATATGAAGACATCGATTGGACGGGCCTTAACTTCCCGAGGGATGCATACGACAGGATCATGGAAGTGGACAGGGAGGCCTGGAAGACCGAGATCATGGCACATGAGGAGCTTTTTGCACGCATGTACGATAAGCTACCAAAGGAGTACTTCTTCATGAGGGAGCTGCTGCTTTCTTCACTTTGGAGATCGCCCGAACATTGGTATCTTGAGCCTGAAACCCACTGATATAGAATCCACCTGCCAACACCATGAGAATCCTGTTTACAACGATCCTGTTGGGTCTTTTTATGAATGTACACGCGCAATCACCCGATTTCAGCAAGTATCCGGTCTATCATGGTGATGATCTTGGACTGACATACACTCCGGCAATCTCATCTTTCAAGATCTGGTCGCCTGTGGCCGAAGTCGTAGAGCTCGCTTTTTATGCGCAGCCGGTGGGCGGAGAGGCCCTTATGCGCACGGAAATGCTCCGTGGCGAAAACGGCACCTGGAAATCGAGCATAAAAGGCGACCAGCAGGGTTTGTACTATGCCTTCAGGGTCAGGGTCAAGGGGAAATGGAGCAGGGAAGTGCCAGATCCCTACGCGAAACTGATCGGAACGAACGGTATGAGGGCTGTTGTGGGGGACCTGCGCAGAACGGATCCTCCTGAATGGGCGAACGATAAGTCACCTGTCTTCCACGCCGACAACGGTTCGATGGGGGATATGCCTGGCAGTGCCACGGATGCAGTCATCTATGAACTGCATGTAAGGGATGCAAGCATCCACCCGAGCTCCGGGGTCAGGAACAAGGGCAAGTTCATCGGACTAACGGAAAGGGGTACCCGAAATAAATCAGGACTCGCCACCGGACTGGATCACCTGAAGGAATTCGGCATCACACATGTGCACCTGCTGCCGTCGTATGATTTTTTCACGGTGGACGAGAGCCGTCTGGATAGTCAGCAATACAATTGGGGATACGACCCCCTCAACTACAACGCGCCGGAGGGGTCATATTCCACGGATCCTTCCGACGGCATCACGCGTGTCAGGGAATTCAAGCGACTGGTGAAGTCTTTCCACGACGCGGGTCTTCGGGTGGTCATGGATGTCGTGTACAACCATACAATGTTCACGGAAACATCTTTGTTCAACCAGCTGGTGCCGGACTATTACTATCGTCAGCAGTCTGACGGAAGTTTTTCCGATGCGAGTGCATGCGGGAATGAGACGGCCAGTGAGCGGCCCATGATGCGCAAGTTCATCCTCGAATCCGTCAAGTATTGGGTGAATGAATACCATGTCGATGGATTTCGGTTCGATCTGATGGGTATCCACGATATCGAGACCATGAACATCCTCTCAAAGGAGCTGCATAACATCAAGCCAGACATTCTCCTTTATGGTGAAGGGTGGACGGCAAAGGGCTCACCCTTGCCCGACAGTGTCCGTGCCTTGAAGAAGAACGTACGCGACCTTGACCGGATAGCAGTTTTCAGTGACGACCTAAGGGACGGAATCAAGGGCAGTGTCTTTGTGCATGAAGAGCGCGGTTTTGTCTCCGGCCAGCCCGGCATGGAGGAGACCATCAAGTTCGGCGTGGTGGCATCCACCCCACACCCGCAGGTTGACTTCAGCAAGGTCAACTATTCCAAAGCGCCCTATTCAAATAATCCGCAGCAAGTGATCAGCTATGCCGAATGCCATGACAATCATATTCTTCGCGACAAGCTCGCGATATCAGCCCGGGGTTCAGGCATGCAGGAGCTAGAGGATATGCAGCGGCTGGCCAACACCATTGTGCTGACTGCACAGGGAATCCCGTTCCTCCATGCGGGATCGGAGTTCCTGAGATCAAAAAGCGGTGTCGAGAATTCTTTCAACTCGGGGGATAGCATCAACGCCATCGACTGGGACCTAAAAACCAAGCATCGGGATGTTTATGAATACATTCGTGCGCTGATAAAAATGCGCAGGGAGCATCCTGCATTCCGGATGAAGACAGCGGAACAGATAAGCCGCCATCTGACATTCAGGGAGGACCTCCCGGCGCAGATGGTTGGTTACACCATCGACGGTAAAGCCCTCGGTGATAATTGGAAAGAAGTCATGGTGGTCTTTAATGGCAGCGAAAAACAGCGCGACATCAGCATCCCAAAAGGCAGCTGGAAAGTGTATGTCGCAGGAAACAAAATCGCTAAAAGCCGCACTGCGAGCGGATTGGTGAGCGTCCAGCCGTACTCGGCCTGGATCTTTTACCGGAAATGAGGCTTTTGCATTTCAATTTATCCGTTCGATTTTGTGCAAAATTCCTATATTTGCATTCCAATAGTTATTCATTCACTGATTTGTCCTGATCCTTCCCGTTCAAATTTTCGTGCAGGCATAACGTGAGGCAGGTAATGTGCCATCTTCCCGGATTGGCAGCCTTACCATATTTTTCATTTAAACTTTTATCTGTGCTATTTAAAGATCTACAGCTCATTGAGCCAATTCTTCGTGCATTGACGCAGGAAGGCTACACTACTCCAACTCCGATTCAGCAGCAAGCGATTCCGATCGTGCTGAAACAACGCGACCTCCTCGGCTGTGCCCAAACGGGTACTGGCAAGACTGCCGCATTCACCGTGCCCATTTTGCAATTGATGAATGAGGCAGCACCGCACCAGGGCAAAAGACCCATACGCACGCTGATCCTAACGCCCACACGGGAACTTGCCATACAAATCGGAGAAAGCATCGCCTCTTACGGCCGCTTCCTCGACATGCGCAGCTTCGTGATTTTCGGTGGCGTATCACAGGTGCCCCAGGTGCAGGCGCTGCATAAGGGGATTGATATACTGGTGGCCACACCCGGACGATTGCTTGACCTGATGAATCAGGGACATGTGTCTTTGAGGGAAATACGATTTTTCGTGCTGGACGAGGCTGACAGGATGCTGGATATGGGATTCGTTCACGATGTGAAGCGTGTGATCTCGCATCTGCCATCGAAACGCCAGACGCTTTTCTTTTCGGCCACCATGCCGCCTGAAATCCAGTCACTCGCGAATATC